>JAZFYO010000016.1:0-6178 GCA_036443615.1 Binatia bacterium
ACTTGACCTTTGGCCGGAAAACGCTCGTAAAACCCCTCGGCGCGAAACTCCTTGTCCAGCTCCGACCACGGCCTAAGAAACTCAAGGAACGCCTCCGCTGAGCGCTCCTTATCCCAGGCCTGCATTACCCTCCTATCCCGCAGGAGGTCACCAAACACCCGGATCAGGGCCTTCAGGGTCACGTCCCGGGTAAACATAAACTTATCGTTCTCACCCCAGATTGTCTTCATCACCTCCCGAACCGCCTTGAGATAGTCCCGGATCAATCCATAGGCCCGATCCGCCCTCATCTGGAATCGGTTGTCAAAAAACCTCCGATGGGCCTGAACCACCTTGTAGATCTCGTTGAAGACCTCCGACTGAAGGATCCACTTCTGCTGGCGACTGCGACCCCCTAAACGGTTGATCCTGTATTGCAAGGGGGAATCGGGCTCTCCGTAAAGGTAATTAGCGATCTTGGCAGCAAACTTCTTTTCCGGGCTCTCCCACGAGACCTTTTCATAGAGATCGACCAAGTGCGATTTATTTATCCGCGTATGGGTCGAGTTGATGATCACGAACATCTCGGTGGCAAAGTCGGCGCTCTTGCCATCGAAGACGATGCAGGGGACCTCCACCTGGTTAATTTGGTCAGGACGCCTCTGCCGAAAGAAATAGAGCGCGGCCAATCGGTGCTGGCCGTCAATGATCAAAAACTTGTCCTGCGGTTCGCTGAGGTGTCCCACACCATCAGCGGACTGAATCGTTCGAAACCGGAGCTGATCATCCGTGAAGAGGAGGATGGTACCAGGAATGACGGGCTGGCCCACGGCCGTTTCATAGAAGTTAACGATCTGACTCACCTTCCTACGGTTGAGCAGACGCTGAAACGACTGCTCACTTTTCTCGATCCCGGTAATGAATCTGGCTACGTCATCCTCACCAGGGGCCTCTGCCTCGATCCTTTCCCCCTCAAAATAATACCGGCTGGTAAACTTTACCCGATCGAGCAGATCGGCCGCCTTATATGCAATAAAGTAAAATGTCCCCTCTTTCTGCCGAATCCGCGTCGCAAGCATTGCCTATGTTCCTCCTTCTGTCCTTCTCTTTTCAATAATCCTCAAGGGTCCCTCGCTTCACCCAACACACGGCCCTATCTCTTCATCGTGGAACCCGTTTATTTTTCCTTCATGACCGCCTATAAACAAATTATATCATAGATCTGTGACGAGCCATCCCCAATTTTCCCTTCCCGGAGATGAGCCTTTACACATGGTGGAACGATAATTCTTAATTTGAATCCAACCCTGGAGATTTCGCCTTACAATTATATTGACTGGATTTTAGCCCTTTATCACTATAGTTTACCCAGACGAGACGGTGAAAGGAGAGACCGTTTGCTTGAGAAGCTATTCCTCGGGATGGGGGTCGGCTTGCTTTTCGGATTTGCCCTGCAGCGTGGTCGCTTTTGCATGTACACCGCCTTCAGGGATGCGCTGCTGATCAAGGACCTTACCCTCTTTAAGGCCTATCTCTTGGCCCTTTTGATCCAAATCGTTTTAGTCCATCTCTTCATTCAGTGGGGAATGGTCTCCCTAGGTGCTAGTCCTTTCTATTGGCTAGGTGCGATCACTGGGGGGTTTATCTTTGGGGTCGGTATGACGCTGGCCGGGGGGTGCTCCAGCAGCTCTTTTTATAGAGTCGGGGAGGGGATGGTAGGCTCTTTTGTTGTGGTCCTGACCTTCATCATCTCTGCCGTAGTCACAAGCACCGGAGTACTAAGGCCTCTGGCGCTCTCCCTCTATTCCTACAACTTGGAAATGGGGGGCCACTCGGCTACCCTCTCCCATATCCTTGGCATCAACAACTCGATTATTATTGTCGTTCTAGTTTTAGGTGGTGGCTTCTGGCTCTTTTCTGGTCAATCACCCAAGCCCGCAAGGAGTTGGGGGTGGAGGAGGACAGGAATCTCCATCGGACTCATCGCTTCTCTCGCTTGGTGGACATCGGCTGTGACGGGCCGGCATTATGGACTCTCGATTACAGGCCCTTCCGCATCGGTTCTCCTCTATCTTACCAGCGCAAACGAAGGCTACCTGGATTGGGGAACCTTTCAGGTGATCGGCATCCCGCTGGGGGCTTTTATTGCCGCTTTGTGGAGCAATGAATTCAGGTGGCGGGCACCCCAGCCGCGGAGAATGATGCAGCAGGCGCTCGGCGGAGCCTTGATGGGGACCGGGGCTGTGATTGCGGGAGGGTGCAATATAGGAAATAGTTTGACTGGCCTTGGAATACTCAGTTTGACCAGCTTCGTAGCCACTGTCTTTATGATTCTGGGGACCTGGAGCGGGACCTATCTTTTTTTTGTCCGGCAGAGCCGGTAACCAAGTTATATCGAACACGGGGTTTGAATCCCCGTGTTCGACCAAAGGGGAGAGCTGCCGCTTCTCCCCTTTGGAAACCCCATCGGCTTTGTTCTCGCCTCAAGAGGCGGGGTTTACATTGAATTATCCTTACTTATCAGGGGACCGGCATGAGAATTAATAGTCAAACAGAATGGCAGTAAAAAAACTGGATGTGCGGGGGGAGATCTGTCCAGATCCTCTCACGCTGACAATGAAGGAGATGGAGGGACTCGGCCCGGGGGATCATCTTAAAGTGATTCTCGATTCACCAGTGGCACTGGAGACCATCTCCCGTTGGGCCCAGAATGCAGGCCATCAGATCCTTGAGGTCCAGGAGGCGGGGCCAGGACAGTGGGAAATGACCCTGGAGAAACGCTGATTACCAATCCTCTTTCTCAAATTTGATGTGACTGGCATCCGCAATGGTTTTGATGTCGGCCATGAAAAATGGATTGCCGCAAGTCATGATCACTGAATGTGCAGGCTCAATTCTCTCTTGTAGCTCTTTGCGGGAGAATCGTTCTGGCAATACCGGCCTCACAGTCCTTTCCAGGGCTGCCTTTGCCTTTGCCACATCCCCCTCCCCGGCAGCATCCCGCAGGTCCTGCTCCTCTTTTAATGGCATATCGAAAATATGGCGCAGCAGGTTATTAGCCCGTCCCTTGCCCATTTTCGAATCGTTATGGTCACGCGGCGTCGGGCGGCTGACCGAGGGTAAATAGACAAAATCAAATCGCTCATCAGTCTCCATGACTGATAGCTCTTTGTGGTAATCCAATTCCTCGTAGGTACGGTTTGCATGAACCAAGGTGTATTTAACACCTTGGTCTTTTCCCTGACCGGCATCGAAATGCAGCTGTTTGATCATCGCAACAAAGGGGGCTACGCCGGTGCCGGTTCCAACGAGTAGGACATTTTTAAATCCCGCCGCTCTTTTATCCAGTGTAAAATCGCCAGTGATCCGATCATAGTAAATGAGCTGGTTATCTCCCTGAGGGTCCATCCTAAACATGGATTCAGTCAGCCTCCCGGGATCTCCTTTTTCGTCTTTTTCCAAGATCACGTAAAATTCCAGATAGGTATTCTGGCTCGTCTCGAAGGGAGCGGATGCAATCGAATAGGAATGGGTCACCTGGCCTCTTTTTTGATTCCCGTCTTCATCGAGATCGGGTAAATAGGTGACCTTTTTCTCCGGGGCAATAATTTTTTTCGTAAGCCTGCAATCGTTTCGCCGCAGGGCAATATACTGGCCCGGCTTGTAGTCGGGGAATCGGCTGCCATTGTGCGGCATAAGATGGAAGATGGCCAGGAGGGGAGAGGTTTTATAAAAATGAAAGACGGTACCAACCTTTGTTTTCGCCATAGGCGTTGCTATCCTCGCAAGAATTGGTCAGCTAACGGAGAATGATGGTCGGCTATAGTTTCGGACAGTGTCGCTATCAGAGATTAAAATATGATATACAAAATGGCCCTTAATTGAAAGCAACCCCATTAAAGAAGCTGAAAGGCCAGATGAATAAGGGCTTGAACCAAATAAGAAAGGACCTAATCACTGCTTGCAAGATTCTCTCCCATCAGGGTCTCGTGAAGGGGTTTGGCCACATGAGCGCGCGCATCCCAAACTCCGACCTCTTTATTTTAACCCCACGAATTAGCCTGGAGCTAGTCAAGGAGAGAGAGCTCCTTGTATTTAATTTAAAAGGGAAGATAGTCCAGGGACGATATCCCCCTCCATTCGAGGCCCCCCTTCACACGGCGATCTTCAATGCGAGAGCAGAGGTTAACGCGATCGCCCGCTTCCATGCTCCTAAGGCCACCCTTTTTTCCGTGACCGACAGGAGGATCGAACCGGTGCACAACCATGGGAGCTTCTTCTCAGGCGGAGTTCCCGTGTTTCCAAAAACCGACTTGATTTCAACTCAAGCGCTCGGGAAGGGAGTCGCCGAAGCCCTAGTAGAAAAACCGGCCATCCTGCTCAGGGGAAATGGCCAGGTGACTGTAGGAAAGTCTATACCTGAGGCGGTTGTCATGGCTATTTATTTAGAAGAAGCAGCAGGGATGCTGTACGGCGCACTTCAGGTGGGAAAACCGGTCTTCATCTCGTCCGATGAATCAGCCACGAGAAAAACGGAAGCGCTCCCTCCCATCGATCTGGAGCGGGCTTGGGACTTTTTTAGAAACAGAATTAGGTGAGAAAGTTAATAAGAAGAGTCACAAGGTAGGCAATCAGGCCGCAAATGGGGAATGTTAGGACCCAGGCCATGATAATCTCGCCGGCCAGGCCCCAACGAACGGCAGAGAATCTCCGAATCGACCCGACTCCCATTATCGATGTGCCGATCGTGTGCGTGGTGCTGAGAGGGATCCCCAAGCGGGACGCCATCTCGATGACCACAGCGGCGGATGTCTCTGCCGAGAAGCCGTGGATCGGCTCCAGCTTGGTCAGGCGAATACCCATAGTCCTGATAATTCTCCAGCCTCCCACGGCAGTCCCTATGCCCATAGTGGTTGCGCACAGCAGGATCACCCAAAGCGGAACCTGAAACTCCGGCAGTAAGCCCCCGAGGACGAGGGCCAGGCTGAAGACACCTATGAATTTCTGCCCATCATTGCTCCCGTGACTGAAGGCCATGAAGGCCGCGGAGAGAATCTGAAGACGACCAAAGAGACCCCTAATAAACCCGGGGCGGCTGCGGTAAAAAAAGCGATAGAGCAAAACCATAATCCCTAGGCCTCCTAGGAATCCCAGGAAGGTCGAAAAGAACAGCCCGATAAGGACCTTCCGCCACCCCGCCCATACGATCACTGAGGGTCCGGCAGTGGCCAACCCCGCCCCCGCCAACCCCGCTACCAGGGCATGGCTCTCGCTGGTTGGAATGCCCCCTGCGTAATAGGCAAACGTGCTCCACACGATGATCCCGACCATGGCCGCGGCCACCGTGGTAGGATTGATGATGGCCATATCGATGATCCCTGTGCCGATCGTCGCAGCGACGGCCGTACCTGACATCGCCCCCAGAATATTAAAGCACGTTGCCATAAACACTGCCTGATGGGGAGAGAGAACACGGGTGGACACAACGGTGGCAATCGCGTTTGGGGCATCCGTCCACCCATTAACAAACTCAGCAGTCAAGATAAGAATAAGAACGGGCAGGATAGACCACAGATGTTCAAGCATCAATCAGGACCGGCATAGTAAGTGGCAGTAAAGGAGCGACTGTGGGAAGAGGAAGTTCTGGGGATTCGCCCCGGCTTACTTTTCGGCCAACTCGAAGGTGACCTCGACCTCCTCCTTTGGCTTGACAGTCACCTTCTTGCTCTGCTTACCGAGGGTCTCGTGCCAGACCTCCACCGTGTAGGTCCCTGGCGGGACGTCCGTTAGCTTAAAGCCCCCCTTGCCGCCGGTCACGCTGTAGTAGGGATTGCCGGCCACAAAGAACCAGCCGCCCATCCAGCTATGGACATCACACTTGACCGATACGACCTCGGGCTTACTGAACTTCACTTTGAGTCTTTTCTTGAACTTCGGCTGGGCCCTGTTGAAGGGCTTATTTATCTTGCTGTAGGTGTGGATATTGTGAAGGATTCGATCGGGATTCAATATAGAAACAGTGGATCCGACCGGGAAGGCG
This sequence comes from Binatia bacterium, assembly GCA_036443615.1. Classification (GTDB taxonomy): domain Bacteria; phylum Desulfobacterota; class Binatia; order UBA9968; family CAXXLF01; genus JACZXR01. The sequence goes on from JAZFYO010000016.1 coordinate 6,020, forward strand.
AGGACGTGTGGCGAGTACTCGCAACCATTCTGGTCCAAAGTCACCTTTAGGGGCTTCATTTTTTTACCCTTCTTGATACCCGTGATGGAGACAACAGCGTTGACCACCTTGCCGCCCGAGACGATCAGCGAGGGATCGGTCTTGGGACTCTTAGCACAG
>JAZFYO010000017.1:0-5463 GCA_036443615.1 Binatia bacterium
CCGTAGACCTTGGCCACCCCTCGAATCGCGGCACGCAGCCCGAGCGTATTGTGGTTGGCCACCATCGCCACCCGGCTGGCCCCGTACTGCGCAAAATGGTACATCCTCTCTTGATCCACAATGAGCCGTGTTTGGGTGCGACGCTTATCGTAGAATGGGATCGCGTCTTGTATTTTGAAACTCTAGACGTGTGAGAAGGGCGAGGCTTCGGTCGTTGAGGGCTAAACGGCGGTACTACGCTGACTTCTTATCATTCCACTCTCTCTGCGCCTACCAGTGAGGCCTCCTGGGAGGTCTCGCTTTCCACTGATTCCATGCTCACCGAGTGCTTGATCACTGAGGACACACTGGGAACATCCTTCCAGCGTGACTGGATCATTTTCCCGCGTTCGATTACTTGCTTCAGCAATTCCTTGGCCTGTTCCTCTTTTTGCTGGTCCTGCTTTTTGGGATCGCTCGAAAAGAGCCCGAGTGGGTGAATCTCAAATCGTTTCAAGCGAGTCTCGATCTTTTTCATGGCCTCACCCGGATGCCGCAAGAACTCCGACCCTCTGATCCGTATGAAGCGCCATCCCAATCGCTCGAGCGTCATCTGCCTGTATAGGGAAACCTCCATGGCTTCACGTGTAATCTCTCGATCCCCATCACACTGGATCGCAACCCGATTTCCCTTTTGTCCGACGACCACGAGATCCAGCACGAATTCTCCAACTTGGCACCCAATCACCACATTATATTTCGCGTCCACCAGATGCTGGTGGACGTGGCGCTCTAATTCCGAATTAAGTTTGCGCGCCGCTTTTTCAATTTCTTTGGTGCGAAGTCCATCGGGATTACCGGCGTGTTCGATGAGCTTTAGGCGCAAATCATTGGCCTTGAGATCTCGTGATGGCTCCAAGGAGTGAACGACCCATAACTGGTCTCTCGCCCGGCTGGCGGCCACATTGATCACTTTCTTTGCGTCATCGGCCACCCGTAGATGCAAGGGCTTTCCGTCTCCCGAAGGGCTATTGACCATAGATACGAGGATGACATCTCGCTCATCTCCCTGGAATTGAGCGGCGTTCCCACACAAAATACGGCGCTTTTGATATTCGGACACGGTAATGCGCCTGCGAAGCAGGGAATCAATATAGAGGGCCTGCTCGGTCCCTACCATGGAGATGACCCCGATGGTGGCGTTGTCGTATTCCTTGAACCGCGTCATGGCCAGCACGAGAGCCACGACCTCCAGCGCTTCCGCCTGATTTATTTTGCCTTCCTCTTCCCCATTTTCAACCCGCCGTGCCACCAGCGCCGGCCGAATTTTGCTCGCAGAGGCTTCCCGTAGGGGGCGAATCTCCTGCCCATAGCACAGGTGATTGCTAAACTGAATGATATCAGGCACGCAACGGAAATGTTCAACAAGGCGGATGGTTCCCCCAAAGGATTGCCTGGCTAAATCATAGACCGAGGACTTGGCGTCATAGAGTTTGCTGTTTGGAATTCCGACCAGGATTTCATCCATCAGCTCATGGATTTGATCCGTGCGGAAACCCACAGCGTACGGACTGACCTGTTCATGGTCTCCCACGACGACCACCTCCTTTGCCAGAGCAAAGGCGACCAGGCCGAGAACATCACACTGGCTTGCTTCATCAATGATCACGACATCAAATTGAGTTGTCGCAGTATCAAAACTTTCCACCACGCGCGATAGAGGCATAATCCAGACGGGAACGGCTTCACGACATTTAATGAGTGTCTTCTTGGCTTCCTCTTTCAATTCAGGAACGTGTTTTCCGGTTCCTCTCCCCATTTTCTTATGGAGGGCCAGCCACCCATTCAGCGCCTGCTGCTGCTCCAACCCCGTCCGATTCAACTGCGCCAACCATGATAACTTCTCCACGTACTGCGCCGTAACTTCCTGCACCTCTTCTTTTAAATCGTTAAGTTGGGATTGCAACCGATCCAAATCAATTTTTGCTCGATCGTCCAACAACTGTTCCCAAAGTCGATGTCGCCAGGCGTCCCGGGGATCTCCCGGTAATTTCCCTGTATTGTGGGGTTCCTTTCTTGCGGCTATCATTTCCACCCATTCAGCCGCATCCCCACGAAGTTTTTCTAAGAGTTCCTTTCGCCGATGATGATCCTCTTTCAGATCCTCAAGATACTGGAACCTCTCCCAGGCTTGGCGGTACACGTCAAAATCCGAGCGCCGTATTCCCGAGCGCAATTGCTTGATGAGAGCATAGGAAGCTTCTTTTCGGGAGAAGGTATCCAGGTACTCCACCCACGCGTCCTGCGTCTTTTCCATCCTTTGCCATTCAACAAATTCAATCCGAGCCTGCAAAACCGGGAGGAGGAGGTTTTCAATGGCCGCTCGGAGCGCCCCTTGCTCCTGTTCCTGTTTCTGAACCTGAGTTTTTTTAATGAAGCGTTCCCAATCAAAGCCGCAGTCAATCAACTCCTGTCGCACTGTGCCCCATCGTTCCTTGTGCCATCCCATGGCATCACGAATGATCTCAGCGACAGGGATGAGTTTCTTTTCAGGTTGCTTCCCCAGGTTCACGTCCGCCAACGGATTCTGTTCCAGAAGTTCCACCTGGCGGTTCCATCTTTGAACCAGTGTGTCTCGTAGGACCTGAATTTCCATCATGTTGGCCAGTGCCTTGAAATGCACCGGTTTTGATGGTTTGCCTGAGTCCACCCGGGCACAGGTGAGGAACTCCTTCCAGTCTCGATGAAGGAGCCCCTGGATCCCTTTAAGCTTCTTGCCTTTTTCCAGATGGCGTGAAACAGCCTGGCAGGTCTTCAGGTTTTCGGCGTCCGTCCGTTGGGAATCAAGTTTTGGTCCATGGGACAAAACCAGGGCTTCTTTCTTCGGAATCTCTTCACGACAGCGAAAAATCAGGTCGGTCAGTTCATACCATTGCTGTTGCTGGTGATCGGGCTGCCGTCCGAATTCAAGAAACTGGTTGACCCATTCCCGATCGGTCGCAAAAACTTCACCGGCCCGCTCCACTTTCCGCATAAGTTCATGTAAGGTCGCCTCATCCTGACCCTCTGTGGACCAATATTCGACCCCGACTTGGACCTCACGGTTTTTGAATTTCGAAAGGTGATCAAAGTGCTTCGCAAAGGTTTCAGGATTAGGAAGTTTGTCGGCCTCGGGCAAGGTCGATTCCAGAACGGCCTCATCCTCGCTGGAAATTTTGGCGTTGGCGGCATACAGGGCTTCCAGCTCTTCTGTGTTAAGAGGAGGTTCGGGCCGGTTGGAAATCGGCCCCGGGATCCACCCATTTTTGTCGCCGTTCTCCAAGAGCCAACGAGCTGCATGAGAAGGAAGCGTCTTCTCCTCGCCCCCCTCGATCGGCCGATATTCCTCTTCAACAGCGGTCAATAACGAATCGCGGGTTTCCTGATACTCCTTTTTCAGTCCGCTGCGTTGTTCTTTCAGGGTCTCAATCTGTTTTTCCAATTTCTTGGTGCTGGTGGACGAGAGGTAATTGACGATACCGGTGACGGATTCCTCTAATTGTTTGTTGTTGTCGTCGTCATTTCCCAAAACAGCTACACAGAGGGATTGGAGCGATTTGGGAACATGTTCCCGGACCACCCGCAGGGCTTTGGAGGTGTGGCTCGTCACTAAAATACTTTTCTTCTGCGCCAGCAGGTGCCCTATGAGGTTGGCAATCGTATGACTCTTTCCGGTCCCGGGAGGCCCTTGAACCAACACCGCACCGGTCTCTTCCAGCCGAAGGATCACGCGTTCTTGTTCAGGATTGGCGTGTTTCGTCAGGAGCAGATCGACGGTCTGCGTCTCGGACTCATCCCGCTCCGCCCCGGCTCCTGTATCAATGCCGACCACGCGTAACAAGGATTCCGGAAAATCTTCTTTTTGGGGGATGAGTTCGATATATTTTTCGATCGATTCGGCAAATCCCACCGTCCGATGGCCGAGAAAAATATGTGGTCTGCGATAGAGATAAGAACCCGAGGCGCCCCGTGCCTCTATTTCATTGTTAAAGTATTTTCCGGCGCTCCACAACCTTTGGACGATGTCCTTCAGGTAGGAGCTGGTTTCTTCGCCCCCAAAAGGATGGTAATGCCCGTCCTGAAGAGTCTGACGGATTTGCTTGAGCGCGTTTCCATCTACGCTCAAGAACCGCAAGAGCGATGAATGAATTTCCGGAGGCTCTTCGGAGTCACGCAAGACAAACTCCGGAACTCCGGCATTGAAATCGAGGGTGATCTTTTGCAATAAAACAGGGTGTCTGACAATATGGCCGTCTTTCTGCGTGACCAGAATCCCGTCCGCAGCATAGATTTGGTACCGTTCAGACTCGCGTTGCAGTTTCCCGTATAGATCAAATAAATATTCGAACGCTCCTAACGCATCGAGCGCTTTTTTCTCGGTCATTTCCCACTGCCGTTTCAGATTGGTCCAATCCTCAAGGGCCTGGACACGTTCTGCGACATCTTCAAATTTTTCCTTTTTAGCCCCAGGGAGTGTCAAAGACGGTCGAATAAACGTGGAAGGGTCGGCTTCCACACTGGCGTATCCGGGTTTCAGCCAGTTTTTTAAGATCACGCCGGGTTCAGGACATTCGCTTTCATTTGGGCGGCTCACTTTGATAATGAAATCACCATCACTTTTTTGCTTGAGATCGGTTTGAACGCCCAAAAGTTCAAGGTTGGTAAAATCCTTTCCCCGCATGATGGTGGAATAAAGAGGAAGCGTATCCAGCAATAACAGCCACTCATAACGCTCGGAATTCACAATCGGCGGGGTCTTCACAAGGTTGAGCTCTTTCAGGTATTGAAAGACCCGTTTAATCTTCCGCCGCGCATCTTGGATGTTATAGTGGTTTCGCATCTATGGACCTTTGGCTATCTTTTCGGATAAAAGGGTCGTGTCCTGAATCGTACGGAAATCATCATTTAAATCAGTGAATTATGGATATTGCTCATGTGGATTCCAACCCGAGTTCTACTCATGGCTCCCCAATCACTAAGGGAAATTCAACACTGTAATGCTGATGGATCGGGTTGTTTGAAGATGCACAGGGTTTGGCGGTTTTTGGTATCCAGATCTAAAGTGTAGCAGGTCTCTTTTTTTTGGAATGTTATAAATGTTAGAAGTGGTTCTAAACTTTGAACAAAGCTTGAAAATTGTCAACTTTTATCGAAAAATTGAGGGGTTAGGTCATGTGGTGATTTAGAACGACAGAAGGTGGTAGAAACCCTTCTTCCCCAGGGGAACATCCGGCATGGCTCTCGGGTGCTTCAACGAAATTCGGCGGCACCGTGCTGTGTAGATGGGGGCCCGGCCCGTTATATAGCTGCCCGCTCGAAGCGAATTTTCCTGCGGAGATTTATTAAACCTCAGTGGCCTATCCACTTGACTCCAGTCACCCCTAGGCCTTGTAAGTCAGACCCCGAACCGTGACCAAAACCGTGACTGAACCGTGACTTGGGTTT
>JAZFYO010000018.1:0-7014 GCA_036443615.1 Binatia bacterium
AAAGACGACTCTGCTCCGCCTGATCGCGGGACTGGAGGTCCCCGACAGTGGAACCATCTTTATTGGAGGGGTTCCGGTCAACGACATTCCGGTGGGACACAGAGGCGTCCAGATGATCTTTCAGAGCTTTGCACTATGGCCGCACATGAAAGTTTTCGACGATCGCAAGTGGACGAATCTGACCTTACCTTTAAAAATTCGGAAATGGTCGCAGGAAAAAATACGCGAGTACATTCGCCCCCTAACTAAGAGCTTGGGAATCGAAGAGGGGTTCTTCCAACGAAAACCCACTGAGCTATCCGCCGGACAACAGCAGCGGGTTGCCATGGGCAGGGCCATGACAACTGCCCCCCGGATCCTCCTCATGGACGAGCCTCTAAGCAACCTCGATCCAACCAGCCGACTCAAGATGCGGCGCGAAATCCTTACCTTCCACCGGGAAAACCGCCTCACCACTATTTTTGTCACCCACAACCTTCCAGACGCCATCGCCCTGGGAAATCGAATAGCGGTCATGAGAGCAGGCCAGTTTGAACAGGTCGATACCTCTGAGAACCTCATGCGCTATCCGGCCAACCAGTATGTGGCTGATTTCTTCAGGGCCTCGGAGCTGAAGCTGAGCGACTCTTTGACCGCATAGAGGAAAGAATGGTCGTTTTTGACAGGAGAATGGTTTCAGTTTTTCTATTTGCACTACTCCTTATCCCTTACTCTTTAAAGGCTGACTGCCGAGACATAAACGTAGCCAGCCGATTTCCTGCGGCGGCCTATGCGGCAGAGGTGGACGCCATCATTAATTATCACGGGCATAATTTTTTCCAGATCATCTCCAGCAAAGGGACCCGGATCGTGACGGATCCGCTAGGTCCGGGATGGTATTCAGACCCGAACGTCTCTGCCCATGTCGTCACGGTAGGAAGAGAACACTTCAACCACAACTACGTCGAATTGGTTATGGGCAGACCTGTCATCCTCCGGGGACTGATTGACTTCGGCACTGACTGGAACCGAATTAGCACGAGCGTCAGGGACGTCCTTATCTATAACGTTCCCGTATATCAAAACGGAGTGGACGGGAGTTCCCTCAAGGGCGCGGCCTTCGTCTTCGACTTAGGGTCGCTGTGCATAGCCCACCTTGGAGATTTGAGCCACCCGCTGACCCCAGGCCAGATAAAGCAGATAGGAAAAGTCGATATCGCCCTGATCCCGATTGGAGGGCGGTTTACCATGGGCCCCGAGACTGCTCGAAAGGTCTTACGACAGCTCAAACCAAAAATCGCAATCCCCATGCACCATCGTGAAAACCCTTTCCTGATCGAGGAATTCAGCGAGGGATTTAAAGTCCGACACGTTAACGGATACACCTTGACCGTAAGTAAATCTTCCCTCCCCTCATCCACAGAGATCGTGGTCTTGAAGCCGAAAGGAGCAATGGGATACCGGTAGCTACAGCATCTCAACAATCATCGGCCTTCTCTTTTTAAAGGCATAGAGGGATGCAGGCCGGTGAGCCCCCCGTCTCAACTTCCGCAATGGATTAAGAAGCCCCAGAGCAAGAATCTTCTTTCTGAAGTTACGCCGATCTAAAGGACGGCGAAGAATCGTTTCGTAGATCTCCTGGAGCTCGCCTAAAGTAAACTCCGAGGGAAGGAGGCTAAAGACAATATTCGTATACTGGAGCTTAGAGCGGAGACGGTGTAAGGCCAGCCGGGCGACCTGACTATGATCATAGGCGAGGGCTGGGATCCGACTCGTGGGAAACCACTTAACGGCAGCATACTTCACCGAGGGTTTTAGGCTGCCCCTTCGATGCGGGACCAATGCCAAGTACGAAACTGAAACCACCCGCGTAGCGGGATCCCTCTCGGGAGTGCCAAAGGTGTAAAGCTGCTCTAGATAGACATTTCTCAGTCCGGTCCTCTCTTGAAGCTCTCTTTGAGCCGCTTGATCAAGAGACTCACCCGCTGCAACCAAGCCTCCCGGAAAAGCCCACATCTCGGCGAAGGGACCGTCCCTCACCTTAACCAGGAGACACTGCAAGCTCTTTCGGTACAGCGTAAAGACCACCACGTCCACAGCAACCCAGGGATGCCCGTGAGCTTCGGAGGAAAGTTGGGAAAATCTCCCTTGACCCATGACCAGCAGAAGCCAGAGACCGCCGAGATTTTTAAATTTTGAAGACCGTCAACGTGTTTTCCGCAAAAAGTGTTTCCAGTTCCAATGGCTTTTTAATCATGCCTTGCTCTAAAAGATAGGAATGGAAGGTCTCCAGATTTTTCCGATTGGCTTCGAAGCCATAGGGCCAGAAGTCTTCGCCCATTAACTCGCGCACCTCCTCGTACTCAGCAACGGTCCACGGTAAGCTGGTCCGAAGGACATTGGTATCGTAGATCTGGTTGAGGCACAGGTCCTTGGCCTCACAGAAGGACTTATAAAGACTCTGGCTCACCCAAGGATTGTTCTTATAGATCTCGGTTCGAATTACAATCACGTGCATGATGGGAAAAATACCGGTACGGCGGAAGTAATCTATCTCTGCACTCTTGAAATCATCAAACAACCTGCGCACCCGGGGGGATTCTTGAACAAAACAGGCCGGCATCCGCGCAGTCATCAGGGCATCGATCTCCCCCGCCTCGAGCATGTCGTTCAAGGTCCTGTCTTCGACCATCTCTAATCGGATACCCGGAGGGGGTTCGAATTCAACTCGATCTTTGCGTCCGGGCTGCTCCACCCCACCCTGAATCCAATGGACCTCCTCCGGGGCAACCCCGAAGTCATGCTGCAGCAAGCCTCGCAGCCAGACGGACGCTGTCATGGTGTACTCAGGCACTCCGACCCTCTTGCCTTTGAAATCTTCCGGCCGCTCAATGCCGGATTCAGAATTCACAAACATACATCGATGACGAAAGGTCCGGGAGGGAAAAACCGGAATGGCGACAAAAGAGGAACGGCCCCGCGAGGCGTCGACGTGAAACGCCCCCATGGACATTTCCGCAACATCAAACTCTTCAAAATGGAGCATGCGCCAGAAGATTTCTTCGACGGGGAGTGCCAAATAGTTGATGTCAATCCCTTCAGGCTTTACCAAACCATCCCGTAAAGCCCGGGTGCGGTCATAATCTTCGCATGCCAGCGTCAAGCGGAGGTCGCCCATTGAATCTCTTAGGCCCAAATAGTCAAAAAACCGGGATCCCCCTGAAAATTCCATTACGCCGTTTCTGTGACTCAGTGCCGTTCATAGGTATCTCACAACGGAATCATTTTCTTTACATCAAGAGTCACCTCTTATCAACCTCGGTCAAAAAACAATATCAAGTGAGGAAGGCTAGCTCAGAGCTGTGTGCTAAGTTTTAATAGGACTAGGGACAGTGAAGCGTGAGGGAAACGAACTCCTCAGGTCCTGGAGAGGCGTCCCAGGCTTTTCTCCATCCTGTTCATTGCCTCGTCAATGTTCTCGTACGAATTGGAGTAGGCCAGGCGCAGGTAACCTTCACCGTACTTCCCGAAGGCCGAGCCTGGAACAGTAGCGATCAACGCATCCTCTAACAACTGCGTCGCCACCTCCTCTGATGGCCGCCTCAACCCGTGGATAGAAGGAAAGACGTAGAAGGCCCCGTCGGGATGCACGCATTCAATGCCCTTCATGCGCTCCAGGCGGTCCAGGATCAAGGTACGGCGCCGTGCAAACTCCCGGCGCATATCTTCCACACAGTCCTGCTTCCCCTGATAAGCCGTCACCGCCCCGCTCTGGGCGAACGACGTTGCGCACACGGCCGTGTACTGGTGTACGCGGATGAGAATGTCGATTAGCTCCCGAGGCCCTGCAACATATCCCAAGCGCCACCCGGTCATCGAGTACGCCTTGGAAAATCCGTTCACAGTTAAAGTTCTCTCCCACATGCCGGGCAGGCTGGCGATGCTGTGATGCTCTGCACCGTCGTAGACCAGCTTCTCGTAGATCTCGTCGGCCAGGACCAGCAGGTTACGCTCGCACGCCAGGGAGGCAAGAGCCTTCAAGTCGTCCTTGCTCAAAACAGCACCGGTGGGGTTATGCGGTGTGACAACGATTAGCATGCGCGTGCGGGGCGTGATTGCCCGTGCGACATCTTCCGGGTCGAGCTTAAAACCGTTCTCCTCGCGTAAGGGCACGCTCACTACCCGGCCCCCCGCCATCGATATGCAGTGAAAGTAATTAAGCCACGAGGGATCGGGTACCAGCACCTCATCACCAGGGTTCAGCGTGGACATGAGGGCCATAAAGATAGCCTCGTTGGCACCAGCGGTTACAATGATTTCTGAAAGAGGATCGAAATCAAGTCCATTATCCCTGTGAAGCTTGTCCGCAATGGCGCTGCGCAATGAAGGGAGACCGTAGTTTGACGTATAGTGCACGACGCCATCGTTCAAGGCTCGAATTGCCGCTTGCTTGATGTGGTCGGGGGTATCAAAATCGGGGCGCCCTACCTCCAGATGAATTACCTTTTTCCCTTCTCGATCCAACTGCTGTGCCCTCTCCATCATCTTTCTGATGCCGGAGAAAGGCACCGTTTCCATCCTCCCCGCTTGCCAGGCTTGCTGCACCATGATCTTAAGGTTCCTCCTTCTTATCCATCATATATTGGCGGGAATTACGCCCTTCCCACTGACATCGGGCACCGATTGGGACGCCGTTTGGCATCTAGGCACAGGAGACACTGCGGGCCTCATCGACCAGTTTCACGAAGTTCCGAACGTATCGTACCAAGCCGTCGTGTCCTCCCTTTGAAATCTGATGGTCCAGGGATGCACTGCCCAGAACCACACCAATCACCCCCAACGCCACATACTCCTTGACGTTTTCCTGACTGACCCCCCCCGATACCATAAAGCGTACGTCGGGGAGCGGCCCCATCATCTGCCTCACGAAGTTAGGCCCCCCCACACAATCAGCCGGGAAGATCTTCACAAGATCCGCGCCGGCTCGATTGGCAGTGATGATCTCGGTCGGTGTGGCTGCACCGCTGATGCAGGCAATCCCGGCCTCACGACAGATTGGCATCAGGTTGAGCTCCAGGGTTGGTGATACAACAAACTGGGCGCCGGCGGAAATGGCCTGCCGGGCCTGCTCGGTCGAGAGAACTGTCCCTGCACCTACGTACAAATCGCTTCGTTTTGCCAGGGTCTCAATGACCCCAATGGCTCCGGGAACGGTAAGGGTAATCTCGGCGAATCTCACCCCGCCTTCGGCTGCTGCCTCCACCGTAGCCAGCGCAGCCTCTGAGGTCTTCGAGCGCAGGACAGCTACAAGCCGATAACGGTCCATATCACTCATCAATCCAGCTTTTCCCATGGCCAACTCCTTGCTCGATTATTTTTGTCAGATCGGGGTCAGCTAAGACTTAAACCACCATCGACAATCAGGGTCTGCCCGGTCACAAAGTCACCGCCGGTCACCAGACCTACAATCGCCTCTGCCACGTCCTCGGTCCTAGCAATGCGACGCAGGGGATAATTCGCCGCCGCCCGGGCAATCACCTGGTCATAGTCCGCTCCGTAATGGTTCCTCATCCACTGGGTATCCGTAAACGCAGGGGCCACCGCGTTAACGCGGATTTTTGGAGCCAGCGCGACAGCCAGCCCACGCGTCAAGTAGATCAGCGCAGCCTTGGCAGCGCCGTAGGCCAGGGAAGAGGAAGTAGCGGTAGCCAGGATTCCGGAGATGGACGAAACGTTGATCACCACACCCTGTGCCTCTGATAGGAGCGGAACTGCAGCCCGCGTGCAGCGGAAGGCGGCCTTCACGTTGACGTCCATGATCTCATCCCACATCGCGTCGGTCAGGGCGTCAAGATCGGAGACGGGGACCCAGTGAGTCACCCCTGCATTGTTGACTAGCACGTCCAGGCGCCCGAAGCGCTCTCCCACCTGCCGCACCATCTGGCGTACCTGCTCATCGCTCTTCAAGTCAGCGTACACGCACAGGGCCTCGACGCCGACCTGGCGGGCCTCCGCTGCGACCTGTTCGGCCTGTTCCTTGGCAGTGCGGTAATTGATAATGACGCCGGCCGTGCCTGACTTGGCCAGGTGCAAGACCGTCGCCCGCCCAATGCCTGTAGCCCCACCGGTGACCAGCGCTACTCTGCCTGCAAGCTCCATGACCATCCTCCTGGAAATCGGTACCGTGAAATTCCCATCTTACCCCGCTTCAGGCTTCGGTCCGGTACCCCGCAGTTTCCTGGTCGCAGCCTCATCGATCACCCACTGTTCTGGCAGCCTGACCAGCTCGTCCTCGCAGCCCCTGAAATAAACAACTACCCCATAATCGGCGGCAGCGGCCTCTGGTGTAATGTAACCCGCGATGACGTCCTGGCGAACACGCTCCGGGTCACGGCTGAACGGGTCGCCGTAACCCCCTCCTCCCGGTTGGTTTAAATGAACAACCTGGTGGGGCTTTAAGTCGACCTGGGCCTTGGGATTTGGGCGGTCTCCTGTGTCCAGGATGAACTCGCCCGGTGCGCCCGGCTTGCCGCCAAGCAGGCCAGGTGCGGGATACCTGGTGCGATCCACAATGCAGCTCACGCTCCACGGACCCTCGCTACGGTTGGTGAACTCAGTGAACTGTCCCAGGCCTCCGCGCCAGGTTCCGGCACCACCGGAGTCCGGGCGAAGCTGGCGGCGGCGCATCACCAGAGATGAGAGGCTCTCGATCACTTCGGCGGGCACTCCGGCCACACCGCTGGGAAAGCCCACCGCGCTCAGACCGTCCTTGGTGGGACGCGCCCCCGTCCCCCCAACTTGAAAAATAGTAGTCGTGAAGGGTGGGTCCTGTCCGCGCCACACGCTCAGCCAGATGGGGTCGGCACTGAAGGCCATCAGGCGCCCGGGGAGGGCACTGGCCAGACACGCAAAGATGGCGCTCGGCAAGAAATGGCCCACGGCCTGGCGGCTGGCCACCGGTGCCGGCTCCAGGCAATTTAGAATGCAGCCCGGTGGTGCCGTCACGTGAACCGGGCGAAAACTCCCTTCGTTGTG
>JAZFYO010000019.1:0-15493 GCA_036443615.1 Binatia bacterium
AGGGGTTCAGAGTCTTTGCTGCACAGGGATTCAGAGTCTTTGCTGCACAGGGGTTCAGAGTCTTTGCTGCACAGGGATTCAGAGTCTTTGCCGCACAGGGATTCAGAGTCTTTGCTGCGCAGGGATTCAGAGTCTTTGCTGCACAGGGGTTCAGGGTCTTGGCCGCACAGGGATTCAGAGTCTTTGCTGCACAGGGGTTCAGAGTCTTGGCAGCGCAGGGATTTAAGGCCATTGCGGCGCAAGGATTGAGTGTTTTAGCCGCACAAGGATTCAGGGTCTTTGCAGCACAGGGATTTAAGACCTTTATAGCACATGGGTTGATGGTCTTTGCGGCGCAGGGATTAACCGCCATCAGCTTCTTTGGCTCGATGGCAGAGGCAAAGTGGTTGAACAGCGCCAGGGATAGGATCAATACACCAAGGGTTGCTCCAGCAAGGATTATCCTTCCATTTTTAGACATCAGTAATACCTCCTAATAAAATAATATTTTTGGCTTTTTTTTAATTTTGATTGTATTTAATCTACTACGTCATCTGGCTGCGCAAGGATTGGCCGCGCATGGATTCTTGGCGGCGCAAGGGTTCTTGGCCGCGCATGGATTAGCTGCGCAAGGATTTTTTGCAGCACAGGGATTCCGGGCAGCGCAAGGGTTAGCCGCGCACGGATTGGCGACTGAGGCTCCTGAAGCCAGGTAGATATACCAAGCTATACGAGTCCCGCCGCTGTCTACATAGGAGACAGTGACCTTGTCTCCCCGCTTGATTTCCTTGGCTGTTTTTACCTTTGGGCCTTGCCGAACAACAGAATATCTCGCAAGGGTTAAGTCGAGTTGGCTGCCGTTAGCCCTGAGAACGAGTTTGCCTGACCGTGGATTTATGCTGACAATCTCACCCCTGACCGTGATGGCCTTTGCAGTGGATCTAGCGCCCCGCGCGCCGGGAGCACATGGGTTGGCGGCACATGGATTCTTCGCTGAACATGGGTTTTTCGCTGCACAGGGGTTGGCAGCACACGGATTTTTTGCAGCACATGGGTTGGATTGAGCCAGGGAAAGGCTAGGTAGATTTAAATAGAAGAGGCCGATGAAAATAGCCAAGTAAAATGGCAGGCTTAGACGATTAGTCTTGTTCATAAAACCTCCTTAATCCTGCTAGCTTATATTGACTCTCACTATTTAACTTGAGTATGAATAAAAAGTTCCCACTGATTTTTCTCCGGGAGGAACTTTTTTTGACCTTCGACGCTTTTTGGAATAATACTCTGCTGAATCTATAGAATAAAAGTCTGCTGAGTCAAGAGGGGAAATTGCGGATCATTCACTGGCGCTGGGCATCGTTGATTTTGGGAGGCCTCTTAGTTTTTCTTGTGCTTCTTTATCTGGCCGGTCCATTTTTCCGCCGTCCAGGCGTAGAGAACCGTCAGACATCCCCCAGCATTTCGATGGATCAGGGTATTGAGGAGTTCTTCAGGGATTACTGGCAGACGCCTATCCCTCCTCAAGGATCCCCTCCCACCCCATACACGGATGTGGAGGCTTCGCTCAGTCCTGAAGATTGCGGAAGCTGCCACGCTGAGCAGTACAGGGACTGGAAGGAGAGCTTACACAGCATGGCCATGGGGCCAGGCCCCTGGGGGCAGATCATCGACCTCACCCAGAGTAGACAACAAGAGGGAGATCTCTGCATGACCTGTCATGCCCCCTTGAGCGAGCAGATGCCATTTGTTGCTAAGACAACTGCTCAGGGCCAAGTGAATTACGAAAAGAATCCCCACTTCGATTCTCGACTCCAATTGCGGGGAATCACCTGCGCCGCCTGTCATGTCCGCCAGCATCAGCGCTATGGTCCACCTATAGCCGAAGGGGCCAGTGGTCAGAGATTTCCAATCGATATGAAGAATCATGGCGGTGTTAAAAGGACCCCATACTTTGAGAGGGCTGAGTTTTGTAGAGACTGTCATCAGTTTGACCCCCAAAATACGTTGTTGGTAAACGGAAAACCATTGCAGGATACCTATCGGGAATGGAAGAACAGCACCTGGGGTAAGGGAGGAGCTGCCTGTCAAGAGTGCCACATGCCGGGTCGGCGTCATTTGTGGAAAGGGATCCATGATCCGGAAATGGTCAAGGGGGGTGTTCGAGTAGAGGCTAGAATTAATGGGGCACCGACGGCTCCTGGAGGTCCTATTGAAGTCGAGCTACAGGTGACCAATTCGGCTGTGGGACACATGTTTCCAACTTATATTACCCCGAAGGTGTTTGTCCGCGCTGTGCTTATGGACAAGACAGGCAGTGCTCTGCCAGGGACCCAGCAGGAATCAGTCATTGGCAGGGATGTACGCGCTGATACTGGGCAATGGAAAGAGTACTTCGATACGCGTATATCGCCGGGAGAGAGTTTCAGGCACACCTTCAAATGGACTCGCCCCCTCCAGGCGCGGAAGGTTCGGGCGTGGGTAGAAGTTCACCCGGACTACTTCTATCACGTTCACTTTTATCCCGCTTATCTAAATGGCGGGAGCTTATCCCCTGAAGGAAAAAAGCTGGTAGAGAAGGCCTTAAGCGAGTCTGGCCGCACCCCCTATATTATCTTTGAAAAGCTGATTCCTCTCAGCTGATGTTAAAAATCCGCGCTTTTCTTGCACCTTTTCGCAGCTTAAGAATCAGTATTCTTCGGGAACTCGATGCACGGGAAAACCGTTTTATTTATTAAAGGGCCCCAAAGTGGACAGGGCTCTATCCCTTCGCTAGAATGCCTGCGTGGAAGGGAGGGGAAAAAGCAGGGTTGAGAAGAGGGAGAGGTTCTCTCAAGAGGCCCTGGGCCATCTCGACCATTTATACCGAGTGGCCTTCCATCTGGCGAAGGAGCAGCAAGAGGCTCGAGACCTTGTGCAAGAAACCTATGCACGCGCGCTAGATTCCTTTGAGCAGTTTAGTCCGGGAACGAACATGAAGGCCTGGTTGACGCGTATTCTCTATAATTATTTTCTCGATCACTATCATCAGAGCAAAAGGTGGGTACCGTTAGAAAAACAAAGTTCAACAGGCGAAGAAGGATCGGATTATTCGGCAAGGGTGGCCGGAGATGATCCTGGTCCAGAAGCCCATATCCTTAACAAGGAGCTTCATGTTAAAATCAGTGAGGCCTTGAGAAAGATCCCGGAGGAGTTTCGTGCACCCATTGTTTTGGTGGATATGGGGGAACTCACTTATGCCGAAGCATCCGAGGCACTCTCCTGTCCGCTGGGCACCATTCGCTCCCGTCTTTCAAGGGGCAGACGGTACCTATATAAACACCTCAGAGGGTACATTGGCGTAGAAGTCCAAGAAGGAAGGAAAAGGCAGAAATGAACTGCATTGAGGCCGATGAGCTTATCACGGCTCTGGTTGACAACGAGCTATCCGACTTGGAGCGAGATGCCATAGAGGGTCATGTTAAGGATTGTTTGAGGTGCGAGGACATCTATAGGCAGGAGCAGGAATTAAAAAGGCAGGTCCGCCTGACTGGAGCCAGGATCACTGCTCCCTCCGATCTCAAGGAAAGGATTCTTTCTGATCGCCGCATCTTTCCAGGGGTGGCCGAATCGGCTGATGGTAGGAAGGGGCTATCTTGGCCTGCCAGAATCGTGTTCCGTCCGGCATATGCCTTTGCCCTGCTTGTACTACTGGTTCTCCCTACGTTATATTTGATGTGGCCGGCGTCTCAGCCCGTTTCTATGGCGGCTTTGGAGACTCACGAAAAGATCCTGACCGGCAAGATCTCCTTTGTCAGATCCGGCACCCAAGAGGAGGTCAAAGAGCACTTGAATCGTTCTGTGGATAAAAGCTTTGCCCCAATGGGATATGACCTCTCACGTGTGGGTCTAAAGGCCGTTGGGGGCTTGGTCCAAGAGGTCGGGAGGAATAGGATTCTCGTGGCCGTTTATGAAGGGTCGGGTCCCTCCCTTAGCTGTTTTACTTATCTAGACACAAATGGAGGTGTCCCGCCAAACGCCCGTCTCCTTTTTGACCCTGAGAAAAAGATGAGCTTTTATACTTTTTCAAACGGGCAAACGAATGGGGTGATGCAGCAAGTAGGGGGGCGGGTCTGCATCTTGGTCTCCAAGATGCCGTTACAGGAGCTCCTTGCCCTAGCTCGGTCCATTGCTACGCCCAGCTACTAAATGTTGAGTCAGATGATGTATCGATTGACTCTATTATTGACTCTATCCTTGTTGTTATGGGCGCCGGAATACCTTCCTGCCCAAACAGTACGCCCGGAGGACATCGTTACCGTTCTTCCCAAGGATGCTATTCCGGCGATTCTCTCGCCTTCATTCGAAGACGGGAGCGAGGTCTCATGGCTAAAGGGAGAGGGAATGGTAATTGGCGTGGAGATTAACGGGGACAGTCGTGCCTATCCCGTGCCCATCTTAAGTCGCGTTGAAATCGTCAACGATAAAGTAGGCGGCATACCCATCGCGGTCACCTGGTGACCCCTCTGCTATACGGCCATCGTGTATGACCGTAGAATCGCAGGCAAGTTGCTAACCTTTGGGGTCTCCGGCAAACTCCATTTCAATTCTCTGATCATTTATGATCATCAAACCGATAGCCTGTGGAGTCACTTGGTAGGGTCGGCCGTAACCGGACCACTGAAGGGAACACAACTCAAGCCTTTAGAATCTATATTCACCCGTTGGGAGACGTGGAAAAAGATTTATCCTGGGTCGAAGGTTCTAACTACCGGGCAATCTTCTTTCTTCGGTTCGCTCCGAGATCCCTACGAGTCGTACTATCGCTCTGCCGATACCGGCATCATCCCTACCCGGCTGACGGACAACAGGATATATCCCAAGGAATTCGTGCTCGGGCTGGTGATAGGCGGCAAGGCCAAGGCCTATCCCTTTTCGGTTCTGAGCCGCCGGCCGGTAATCAACGATCAATTTGAAAAGGTCCCGCTTCTGGTGGCCTTTGACAAAGAGAGTGCCACAGGGATGGTTTTTAGACGCAGCGTCAAAGGTAAGATCTCTTCCTTTAAGAAGACTGATGTGAAAGGACAAGAGGGGCTTTTTCTAGCCGATGATTCTACCGGCTCGGTTTGGAATGGGATAACTGGCCGAGCGGTCCGAGGGCAGTTAAAGGGTGAAAAGCTTAAGGCCTTACCACTTACTCGCTCATTCTGGTTTGGCTGGGTCGATCATTACCCGAAGACGAAGATTTTTCTAAAGAAGAAATAATCCTCAACTGCAATTCCGTCTATCTTTCTCATAATAACTTTTTCCCTACCATGAGGGAGTCCACGTAATCCTTGCGTAGAGTGTGATAGTCGTCTGTCAATTCGACACCGAGTGCGTCTGCCATGCGGGAAATAAAAATTCTGTAGCAGGTCAAGGCCGCAATTTCGAGGACCTCTCTATCGTTCCAGCCCGCCTTTCGTAATCCCTCAACATCTTCCTCACTGACTTGATCCCCCTGGAGTGTGATCTTTTTGGCATAGTCGAGCATCGCTAAGTCCTTGGCATCCAGGCCCGCATTTTTATAGTCGTGCGCAACCGCCGTGACGAGATCATAGTCTCCTGCTAATTCTTTGCGGAGAAACTCCCCGTGAGAAAGCGTTCAATAACTGCATTTGAGGAGAGAGCCGACTAAGACAGAAACCATCTCCTCTCTCTTAACGCCGAGACTGGACCCGCCGAATTGTACTGCGCGCGAAAAGGCATGCTGGGCCTCTAGAAGGTCAGGATGAAGACTGAAGAGCTTGGCAATATTCGAGACCTTGCCCGTGTGGTGGCCCTTTCTCTTATTGTATACCTCTTTTATCTTCCCTGTAGCTTCAGACTCATCGAAGGTCTTAATGTACGCCATTTTCCAAACCTCCTAAGTTTTCTAGGTCGATGGAGAGTTGCAATAGGAGCAAACTGAGGTTGAACCCTAGTGCAATGGAATAAGACTACAAACGAGAGGAGAGTATAATGGTGATCCTTATGGGGTCAAGGGCAGGCTACTGACTCGGCGGCTAGGGGGCAGTCCGATCTTACCGTCCCCCTTTAACCGCGTGGTCTGGATGCTGACCTATCCTGTGTCTTTCTCGAGAGGGATGCTTCCCGTTTCCGAATCAGGCTCTTTTATTATCGTCTCGTAATGGCAAGGGAGCGTGCTCTCCCAATTCCAGGCCTGGATCTGTTAATAAATCCCTCAGAAACGAGGAGGTTCTAGGCGCGCGCGCCTGAAGCTCCAAAGATGCCTTGAGATCCCCCCAGAGCTGTCTGAGGTCCCCTTCCACATCGATATCGTAAGAGGAAGGGAGGAGCGCTGTCTTAAGCCCGAGCATCGAAGCCCTCTTCATGGTTTGCTCTAAGACATCCGTGCTGCTCCAAGGAATCTGACGAAAGAGCCCTTCTGTTGGTGACTTAAGGCCGATAAGGTAATAACCTCCATCCCTGCAAGGTCCGAGCACCACGTCGTTCCCGTCTGTGTGGAGCAGCTGGAATCCCTGTGCAATCGATGAAAGCGGGACCGTAGGGCTGTCGCTGTCGGTCACGATGACCTCTTTATAGTCTAAGTGAAACAGATCGACGAAGATGTGGTGGACTCTTTCACCAAGATCGCTGCCTCTCTGGGACAGGAGCTTTCTTCTCTGTGCAAAGTTACGCCGGAAATAATCTTCCCCCTTGGGGGCAATGGCGATCCAGAGTTCAGCTGCATCGTATGTTCCCATCTTGGCAACGATATCCTCCAACAGGCATTCATATAGCCTACGGGCTTGAGGCAAGGTCAGCGGTGGGCAGAGCCGTGTTTTTACCTCCCCGACCAGAGCGGCTTTGGCAGCCACGACGAGAGCGCTAGGCCTCTGTTGACGACCGTTGCTAGCTGACGTCATTGTAATGCTTATAGTAAGCCCTTGAATCTAGAAGTCAGAATTGAGGAAACAGATGTAACAGAATAAAATAGATCCCTCCAAGGTCCTTAGCAGCAGGGTTAATCTCGATTTCCTGTCTGACTTCAATTCTCTTCTTCTGAAATTAGTATTCTGTCTCCCGGCTTCTCTTGCTATTTCAGTTACGCTCTCACGGAGCGCCGGCTTAAGCTCAGGTGGAGCCTTTCAAGCAGACTTGGCAGGCGGAGTGGACTTCACGGAGCCGGGCAATTCGTTGCCTGGACTCGGGACTCAAGGCCTCTCCCAGACTTTTGCCTAGTTTCATGCCTGGTTCCTTGACCAGCACGGGGCATGGATAGAAGGCCCCCTCTGAATAGGCAACGCCCTTCTCGCACATCAGATTCTGCGCCAGGTTTCCCTTCTCGTTCGAGCTTTGCTTGGCAGGTTTCAGCCCGTTGTCTTGGGCTGCGCCTAGATTGTAGAGGGAGATGTATTTGACATCGGCTCCCTTCGCGGAAGCAAATTCTTCAATACCAGGGAGCCCTTCCTCGTTGTCTTTCATTGGCGTAACGGCCAAGGCCACCGGCACACCTTGCTCTCGGAGGATATCCAGTGTCTTGAGAACCCTACGGTGCAGTCCCTTGCCGTAGATAGAGTCGTTAATTTTGGGATCTGTGGATTCGAGCGAGACCTGAACCCTAATCAGGTGAGACATCTTAGAAAGGCGCTCGGCTGTCTCTTTTCGCATGCGTGTACCGTTGGTCATTAGATATGTGGAATAGCCTGCACCATCGACGGTTTCGAGAAGTTCAAAGAGTTGCGGATGTAGGGTCGGCTCCCCGCCGGTGAAGAGGAAATGGGGCCTGGCTCCTAAGCCGTTCAATTCCTCCATTAATTTGGCCAGTTCTTCTGCAGAGAGCCGGTGGGGTTTGCGCTTCATTGGAGAAGCGGCGTAAAGGCAGTGGGTACAAGCTAGGTTACAGGTCTCGGGTGTGACCGCAAAGACCCAAAGCTCCCGCAGTTCCTGTGCGGCGTTCTCTCGACTGAGCCGTGGTGGTGGGTTCTTAGCCTTAGCCCTATCAGTCTCTGTCAGTTCTTCCACGACAAATATCCTTGGGACATGAGAACAAGCGGCCCTCGGAAAACCCCGTTTCGTCCGGATCCAATTCCGGTTTCCCCCCGCTCCTTACAGAGCATAAATTAGCAGCGATACTAATTGAAACCACCAATGCAAGGTAACATAGGGAGGGTGGTTTCAATTACCCTGAGTGACCCCGCCCAAGGCGGGGGAATCGAAGGACCCCCTTCGACTACGCTCAGGGTAAATGCGCCGTCAATGTTAATGTTCACTTGTGGACGCATTTAGTTGACCGGCTCTAGCCGGATGTCAATCAGGGCTCCCTGCCCACCGGCAATGGCTTTGAGCCCGCGTTCAAATGCCGGCCGAACCTGTGCAGGCTCCTCCACCGTTTCTCCATAGCTCTCAAAGGCGCGGGCGATGGCGGCATAATCCGGGCTGGGGGCGATTGACGTGCCGACGAAGTTCTTGGTCTGCACCGCCCATCCCTTGGGGTAATACTTGGGCAGGCCGGACTTCATCGACAGGTATCCATGATTGTTAAACAGGACAATAAGGATCGGAGTTCCATATTCCTGCATAAATCCAAAAGCTGCCAACCCCGGGTTGTAGTTGAACGACCCATCCCCCATAAGAGCGACTACGGGTCGATTAGGGGCGGCGCACTTGACGCCTAGGGCAGTTCCCAGACCTGTCCCAAGTCCTCCGATCGAACCCGTGAAGAAGGAGCCAAGGCCGATTCGGTCGAAATGACGCATGATGGGAAGGCGGTGGGTGATGGTTTCCTCGACCAGCATCGCATCAGACGGGAGCGCTTGGTTCAGCTGATAGACCGCCCACTGCGTGTCCACAGGTTTTCGGTCTTTGTGAGCCAGGGCATCCTTTTTCCAGGTTTCCTTCCGGCTCTCGTATTGCGCACGCCAGCGTGCAGCACGCTCTTGCAATGATGGGTCACCAGAGGAAACCTGCTTTCGAAGATACTCTAACAGAATTTCTAAGGAAGCGTGAATCTCGCCGATCAGGCCCAGGTCCATACGGTAACCCCAGTAAGGCAGCTCGGTACGGATCGGGTTTTCGTCCAGGACGACAATTTTGGTTTTGGCTCCAGGCCCGGCCGACGCAGGGTGCCACGGGGCAACAGCTCCGAGCAGGAAAACCAGGTCGGCTTCTGCCAAATAAATGCTTGGGTCAAACCCACCGTGTAAGTGGTGATTGCGGGGAAAGTTGGCGAAGCTTGAGCTTCGGGTCTCTATGACTGGGATGCCGAGCAATTCGGCCATCTCCACGAGCAGCTCGGATGCGCCGATAGTCCGCCCCGCTTCCTCGGTGACCACGATCGGATTTTTGGCCTGCGTCAGTAGGTCAGCCAGCTCTTTTAATCCTTTTCGGTCTGCGCTGGGACGGATCGGGAGGGCGGATGACGCCGGAGCGCTGGTGGACATTTGATCAAAAAGGAATTCCATGGGCAGGGAGACGAAAACCGGGCCCCTGGGTGATGCCATGGCTATCTGACACGCACGCTGGATGGTTGCCGGCAAAGTGGCGGTGTTGTTGACTCCCATACTCCACTTTGCGCAGTGTTCGACTAGACGTGCTGGACCACCGATGTTAGCTAGATTTCGAAGCCACTGACCGCCAGGGTCGGGCCCCTCGGCCTCACCAAAGGCTATGGACTCCCCGGCCAAGACTACCATGGGGATCTGTTCGTGCAGGGCGCCGCGCATTCCCATAGTCGCATGCAAGGCCCCCACGGTCGTGTGAATCATGACGGCGGGGAGCTTCCCGGAGGCCTTGGCGTAGCCGCTCGCCATGCCCACGGCGATTTCTTCGTGGCGCGAGCTCAAGTAGAGCGGCACGCCTTCGTTTTGTGCCTTTGGCTTGGCGAGGGCCTCCCAGACTGGTGACCACTCCGATCCCGGGGAGGAGAAGATTCGGTCGATGCCCATACCCGCCAACACGCGCAAAAGGGTTTCACCGCCAGTTAATCCTTTAGTCTCAAACATTCAGGTGCTCCTTTCCTGCTCGAAAATCTATCCAGGCATCATAATCCAAGACGATTTATCCTGTCTATAAGGTAATGCCGTTAGCTTTTCTATCGCCCTGGCTCCTCGACTTTTGGCTTTCACGACTATCTGGTTAAAAGTTATTGCTTTGATTCTTTCACGAGGAGTGCAAATACTAGGGTGCTCAGAAGGATCGTCCCCGAAAGGGCTCGCCAGGCTATAGGGTAAGATCCGGTGAGGTCGACCACGTAACCGAAGAGTGGGGTGCCTAGTACGGTCCCCACCGAATTGATCGTGATCATGAGCCCGAGGGCTGTCCCGGTTTTCGCTTGGCCCGCCATTTCACCAAGCAGAGAATAGGAAACTCCTTGGTAGCCAATCAAACAAAAGCCGGCAAGAAAGAGAAGCAAGATGAGGAAAGTAGGAGAGGTTGCCGGGGAAAGTATGCTCAGGTTGAAGGTTAGTGCAACCGATAAACCTCCAATCAGGACAAGCACGTCCTTGCGCCGTCCACGAAAGATGTGATCACTCATGACACCCCACCCGATTCGACCACTCATTGCCCCGATTTGTATGACGGCGAGTGCTTGGCTTGCCTGGTAGGGCGAGAATCCCAAAGTCTCTTTAAGAAAGAGGGGGGCGTAGGTGAGAAGTGACATTTGGCCAACTAATAGAAGAGCGGTTCCACAGCTGAGGGTTAGAAGGCTTTTGTAGTTTAAGGCGCCTTGGCCTCTTTGAGGGAGCGGATCTGGCTTGCGAGTTTCCTGCTCGGTTTCGGGTTCACTCCACAGCGGCCAGAATAGCAGCCCAAATATCAAATTTGCAGCTCCAAAGCCGGCCAACGCGCTACGCCATCCGATAGAGAGTACCAGAGGGGCGCCAATCAAAGCTATCAACACACCGCCTGCGGGGACGCCGGTCTGTTTGATCCCCATGGCAGTGGCTCGTTCGTAACGGGGGAACCATACCATGACTCCCTTGGTCGAAGCCGGATTGAGGAAGCTGTAGCCTAATCCTGCAAAGAAGAAGCTGGCGAAGACCCAACCGAAAGAGGGGGCCATGGCGGCGGCCATCGTGCAGATTCCCAAGAAGAGATGTCCAGTTAGGATAGTTGCACAAACACCCATGCGGTCAGCCAACCATCCTGCAAAGAGGGAAAGCCCGGCCATGCCCAGGTAGAATGCGGTGAAGAAGAGGCCGACCTGAGCGCGAGAGAGACTGAGGTCGTGCTGATAAAAAGGGGCGAAGGTATTGATTCCGTATTGAGCGGATGCAGCGATAATGTGAGAAAAGCTGATGAGTGCAAGAACCGTCCAGCGGAAGCTTTTGCTCGGTATCTTTTATTCTCCTCTCTTGAATCCGATGTGGACGGACTCCTGCTTTACCTTCCGGGCCAGCTTGGCATACTCCGCTTCCATCTCTTCTGTCACGGAGGGAATTGCCTCCTTCACGGCGTGAAAGAAATGCTCCATGGTGACCCTTTTCGCCTCCGCGTTCTCCCGTAGGGCATAGAGGCCGGCCTTCATGCAGACGCCGGAAATGTCCGCTCCAGTGAAGCGATCTGTGATATCGCTTAGTTTTTCCATGTCTACGTCCCGGTCAAGGGACATTCCTTTAGTATGGGAGCGGAAGATATCCACTCTGGCCTTCTGATCGGGGACCGGAACATAAACCATCTCGTCAAGCCTCCCAGGACGGAGGAGCGCCGGATCGATCATATCCGGGCGATTGGTTGCCGCTAAAACTACTACCCCCTTTAGCTCTTCCATGCCATCCATTTCCGCTAGGAACTGGTTGACAACCCTCTCGGTGACTTGAGGTTCCCCCATGGAACCTCCTCGTACAGGGGCAAGGGAATCAAGCTCATCAAAAAAGAGAATCGCCGGCGTTACCTGTCTTGCCCGATGGAAGAACTCAGCCACCTTTTTCTCTGACTCCCCGTACCATTTCGATAGAAGGGCGCTCCCCTTGGCGGTTAGAAAATTGGCTCCGGCTTCCGTTGCTACCGCCTTTGCAATCATAGTTTTCCCTGTTCCGGGTGGACCATAGAGGAGAACTCCTTTAGGAGATCTGATCCCCAATCGGCTAAAGGAATCGGGATGATTGAGGGGGATCTCAACCATTTCGTGGAGGATCTGCTTGACCTCTTGGAGTCCCCCCACATCCTCCCAGCGGACATTGGGGATATCAACTACGATTTCCCTCAAGGCCGAAGGCTGGACTTCTCTAAGTCCTTCCTGGAAGTCATCGCGGTCGACTGTTAGCTTTTCGAGGATATCACCAGGTATGGCCTTCTCTTCGACGTTTAGGGTGGGCATAACCCTTCGCAGGGCTGCGAGCGCTGCCTCTTTGGCCAGAGCGGCGATATCGGAGCCCGTATATCCGTGGGTAGCCTCGGCGATATTTTTCAGCTCCACATCTTTTCCCAAGGGCATTCCTCGGGTATGGATCTGCAGGATCTCGAATCTACCCGATTGGTCCGGAATGCGGATCTCGATTTCCCGATCGAAACGGCCTGGCCTGCGCAGTGCCGGGTCAATGGCATCCAAACGGTTTGTTGCCCCGATGACAATCACGTTGAGCCTTGACTTGAGCCCGTCCATGAGTGTGAGAAGCTGGGCCACAATCCTGCGCTCGACCTCTCCAGTAACTTCGGCTCGCTTGGGTGCGATGGAATCCAACTCGTCGATAAAAATAATTGCTGGGGCGTTCTTCTCTGCCTCGGTAAAGACCTGCCTCAGCCTCTCTTCTGACTCGCCATAAAATTTTCCTATGATCTCCGGGCCGTTGATGTTTGTAAAGTAGGCCTCGGACTCATTGGCCACGGCCCTAGCGAGAAGGGTTTTTCCTGTCCCAGGAGCCCCGTGGAGGAGAACTCCTTTGGGCGGATCGATCCCCAGACGATCGAATAGCTCCGGGTGTTTGAGGGGCAACTCGATCATCTCCCGCACTTTGTCGACCACCGGTTTTATTCCTCCTAGGTCGTCATAGGTGACCTCGATGATCTCGCGTTCCTTGGCCTCGAGGTGCTCGGGCAGGAGCTCGATCTCGGTTTTTTCAGAGACGCGCACGAGCCCTTTGGGAACGGTGGAGGTAACCACCAGACGGATCTCCATGAGTCCGAAGGCGGGCGACTCGAAGAAACCACGGAAGAAGTCGTCCGAATAAGAGTCCGTAGGGAAGGACTGTCTCGGCCGGTTGAAGACTGTGGTCGATATGAGGTCACCCTGGAGCAGGGGCCGGTAGAGCAAAGTGGGTTTTAATCCCTCTCCAGAACCCGCGATTCGAAGACCTTCCTTAGCCGGTGCAAGGCTGACCTTTTTTGCCTCCTTCCAATCCCCTTTTTTGATCTCGACGTATTCACCGATTCCAACCTTGGCGTTGCTGCGGATGAGGCCGTCCATGCGCACGATGTCGAGCCTTTCATCCTGCTTATAGGCAGGGACTGGAATCGCAGCGGTGACACCTTTCCCCTTGATCTCAATAATATCGCCCCGTTCCAGTGCCAGCGAGCGGATCTGGTCGGCGCCGATCCGGACGATCCCTTTCCCGACATCCTGTTGCTGGGCACCCGCGACCTTAAGACGAGCTGAGTTTTTAGCAGCCATTATCCCAACGCTCCTTTTCAGCCGTTAAGTATATGTTTATACACACAAAATTGAAAATGCAAAACGATGATTTTGTGGTGGCGTCTACCGTAAGGGAAGGCTTCTGAAAGACTTCAACCAGGGAACGGAACCCCACCAGAGCTAGTTTTAAATAGCATAGAGAAGTGATAGATTGGCTCATGTAGGAATTGTGGAATGAATCGTAGTCCCCAAATCTCTTCTAACCTTGTAGAGGCCGTCCTGGCGAGAATGAGGAGGCAGGAAGAAAGTCCCTGGGGAAGAATTCAAATGCTGGGTCACCAGTGGCTCAACCGCCTGGAAGGCAATCGCCTTATCCGATCTTACCACAAGCTCCTGAGAAGACGACCCTCCACCATCGGTCTGCGGTCCGACCCTGCAATTGATGTGGATTCGAGCTTCGTTTTATCCCTGCTCTTCCACTTTTTGCTACTAATTCTCCTGACCTGGATTACCCTTTCCACTAAACCTCAACTCAAACAAGGGCCTATCCGAGTCCTTTTTCTTAATGTTGCAAAGCAGGTTCAACGTAAGCCCGCTAGTCCGTCAGCCAAGCGGTCCACCAAGCCTACTCCTAAGCCTCCTGCTAAAGTGCCGAAAAAGAAGCCAGCCGTTGTCGTACCAAAACCGCCGCCACCGTTGCCTGCTCCGAAAGTCCTGGCGGAGTTCCCAAGGGAGCATAAGCCTAGCCCGGCGACTGAATCGGCGGAAGCCCTGATTCGGCTTCCAACCCGGCAGTCGCAGTTGAAGGTCCACCAGGAAACATCCAAGAAGAACTTGCCGAGCCCCACGGTTGAGCCAGTCGAACCTGTGGCGCAGCTTCCAACCCGCCAGTCCAGTGATGTCCAATCAGCCAAGATCGAGGTCGAGCCCGCCCCTGCCGTTACTGCCGGTGCGATATCGGAAGATGAAATCAGTGTCCCGAAAAAGCTACTCAAGGCGGAGGTTCTCTCTGCGCCAGCGGGAAGGTCTTCTGCCATTAGCCACCCGGATTTTGGCCGCTATCTTGACATCCTTGAGAAGAGGGTCCGCGGTTCTTGGCAGTATCCCGAGGGAATATCCGGGGTCCATAAGGTGAATCTTGTTTTTGTGCTCGATCAAGGAGGTCAGCTAGTTCGGGTTAGGGTTGTAAAGTCTGCGAACTCACAGCTCGATAATAGTGCGATGCAGGCCATGAGACGGGCGTCTCCCTTTCCCCCTATCCCGGAGAGCCTCAGAGATCTTGCTGGCGAGGAGATCCGCATCAGGTTTACCGTTGACTTCGGGCTTAAGGTCGCGAGATGAAACGAATTAGTCTAGAAAGATGTAGGTTCCTAACCCTCATTGCGGGAATCTTCTGGTATGGTGTGGCCAGTGGTCAGATACCGGTGGCGCGATTCTTTTATGACGAAAATGGCAATGTCTCTCACCAGGAAAGGGATACCAACGGCGATGGAAAAATGGACCGCTGGATCTTCTTCAACGCGGAAGGAAAGATCAACCGTGTTGAACAGGATGAGAACTTTGACGGGAAACCCGACATCATCTTCTTCTATCAAAAGGGAAAGCTGCAGAGACAGGAGATCTCGACAGGTCGGGACAGCCGGATGGACGTACAGTATTTCTATAACGCGAAGGGAGAGGTTGAGCGCAAAGAGCAAGACATCGATTACGACGGCAAGGCCGAGGTCCGACTGATCTATGAAAATAATAAGCACGTTCGCAGCGAGGAGGACCGGGACAACGACGGCCACGCAGAACGAGTAGTCTACTTCCAGGGAGGAAAGATCGCCCGCATCGAGGAGGACACCAGTAGGGAGGGGAAAATAGACTCCTGGTCATTTTACGAAGGGGATGAGATGGTCAGAAAAGATATCGACAAAGACCACGATGGAACTGTGGATGTTGTCGGTTATTACCGTGGCGGTCGGTTGGAGCGACAAGAGGAGG
>JAZFYO010000020.1:0-7566 GCA_036443615.1 Binatia bacterium
TCATTCTCTTTACGCTGTTCGCACCTCCTTTGGCAGAAGTGGCGCTCGCCTTCGGCGCACCAGAGGAATTCGCGCTCATGATGCTCGCCTTCGCCACCTTCATCGGGCTTGGCGGTGAGGAAATCCCCAAGACCCTTTTCTCCATCTTTATCGGGCTGGTGCTGAGCGCCGTTGGGCTCGACATTATCAGCGGCCAACCGCGCCTGATCTTCGGGGACCTTCCGGGCTTCTTCCACGGGATCAATTTCCTGGTACTGGCAATCGGCATCTACGGCATCGGCGAGATTCTATGGACCGTGGAGACCAGCAAGGGAGAGATGAAGATGTCCCAGGCCACGATCTCGGTTCGCCGTATCATCGACGGACTCAAGGCGCTGAAAGGCACCATCAAGACCATGATCATGGGCTCCTTTCTCGGCTACTTCGTCGGAATCCTACCCGCCGCCGGCGCCACTCCAGGCTCCCTCATGGCGTACGGGGCCGCCAAGACCATGGCGAAAGATCCCGAGACTTTCGGCAAAGGCAATCTGAACGGCGTGGTCGCGCCGGAATCGGCCAACAACGCCGCCAGCACAGGCTCCATGCTGCCCATGCTGACTCTCGGCATCCCGGGCTCGCCCACTACCGCAATCCTCTTGGGCGGGATGGTGATCTGGGGACTCGAGCCCGGCCCGATGCTTTTTGTCGAACATAAAGATTTTGTCTGGGGGCTGATCGCAAGCCTCTACGCGGCCAATCTCTTTGCCCTGCTGATCAACATCGCCTTCATCCCAGCCTTTATCTGGGTTTTGAAGATGCCCTTCACCATCCTCGCACCGATCATCTACATCCTCTGCGTGGTCGGCGGCTACGCACCGACAAAGGACATGCACGACGTCTGGCTGATGCTGATATTCGGCGTCGTCGCGTACCTGATGCGGAAGCTCGATTATCCTATGGCGCCGGCGGTCCTTGCCCTCGTACTGGGCCCGCTGGCCGAGACGTCAATGCGGCAGTCCCTGCTTATCTCGAACGGCTCATTCGCTATTTTCTTTACGCGACCGATTGCAGGGACGATCTCGGCCGTTGCGATCGTGCTGTTCGCCCTCCCGCTATGGACTACTATCAAGAATTTGATAAGCCGCCGGGTTTTGGATAGCCCGGCGCCATAGACGGGCGGGCCGATCGGAGCAGGAAAACTGCAAAAGCCCTATCTATAAAGAAGCGGAGAGCTTATCGCTGATGGGTGTTATTGAAAGGACCCAGGACGGATGTACTGGCGCGACCCGCGTCCGAAAACACTGGGGTGAATAAACCTGCGGTCTTTGAAATTCGGGCGAAAAACCGGCCTGCAACCATTTGGCGGCAAGCAACGCCTCGCAAACTGCCGGGACGCAAACGAGTTGACCACCACGATAGTATTATAGTGTTGAGAATTATCAATGACCTGAGGAACCACCCTGACTGGCTCGGGCACAGGGAATCTCTTCACCTCCGGCGCTTGTGATTCCGGGACAGGCCCCTGCCTCAGATACTCGAATTGAGGTGAGGCCTCTGAGAACTCCCCTTCTGTGAGAAAGTCTTCTCGAACAATGAGTCGTGGGGTGTCCTTGAGAGGCTCCGGCACTAACTGGTAGTTATCGGTAAAGTGAATTACCCCTCTGGAATCGGTCCACTGGTAGACCTCTCCCATAGAGAGAACAGGAGGGACCCAAAGAAACAAACACAATAAGGGGGCCAAAGTCCTCAGTAAATGGAGACCCATGAACATAGCAACCTTATCGCACAAAACGCCTCTCCAGTTCAAGGTAGCCATCTAGGTCCACAAGCTCATCGCGCTCCTTAAAGCCACTCATCCCTTCTAGAGGGCCTACCCTTCCCTTGAGACGAGCCTCCAGCACCTTTCGCGCACCTCCGATATAGACCCTCTGGAGATCCGAGGGAAAAAGCACCACTTTATATCCCATCTCCTGCAGCTTTGTGATTGGTACGACGGGGCTCTTGCCACCCTCCGTCATATTAAAGACCAGAGGGGCCTTGACTTGGCGACCAACGGTTTCCAATTCCTCCAGCGAGCGTGGGGCCTCAATAAAAATGGCATCAGCCCCCGCTTCGACGAAAGTACTGGAACGCGAAATGGCTTCCTCTAAGCCAAATGCGGAGCGAGCATCGGTCCGCGCGATAATGACTGTATCAGGATCCTGCCGCGCGTGAACCGCAGCCTCAATCTTTCCCGCCATCTCTTTGACCGAGATCAAGGACTGTCCCTCATAGTGGCCACAACGTTTCGGAAAGATCTGATCCTCGATGTGCAACGCCGCTACCCCGACATCTTCATACTCTTTTACCGTTCGAATCACATTAATGGCACTCCCGTACCCGGTATCGGCATCGGCAATTACCGGGAGCAGGGTGGCGCGTACTATCTCTTTTACCTTATGGAGCACTTCGCTGAAGGAGAGGAGCCCCAAGTCCGGAAAGCCCATGCTCCTGGCAATCCCTCCCCCTGTGGCATAAACCACCGGGAACCCGGCATGCTCAATCATCCGTGCACCCAGCCCGTCGAAGGCACCGGGCGCCAGGATGATTTGCTCCTCCCGAAGCATGGAACGAAATTTGCTCCGAACCCCTATCATGGCAGCACGATCAAGCAGCTAAAATGATACATGACCTTAGCCCCTAGTCCAAGGCTTCTCGTCAGACAGGCTAAAAACCCCGTGTGGCTAATAAAATCCCGGGCACAAATTGAGTCGGCCTCAGGGTGAAGGGTTATCGAGCTCGCGCGCAAGAAAGTCACACACCAGCGGCCACGAAAGCTCGGCGCAGTGTGGATGGTAGCCAGCAGTGCCCGGATCGGCGAAGCCGTGACCGCCGAAGGGGAAAAAGTGCCATTCCAAGCTCTGCCCATTGGCCAGAAAGCTTGTCCAGACCCGTTCCTGGATAGGGACTGTCGTTACCTTATCGTGCGCACCGTACAACACGATCGATGGACACCGAATCTCTTTCGCTGCCTCCCACGGCCTACGCGGGCGCAACTCAGTGACCGGTTCGTCGCGCACCGTTGGATAGTAGCCGACGAAGGCACGGACCGCAGGGGTAGCAGCTAAAAAATGAATTCCGATCCGTCCCCCCATGCAGTAGCCGCTGACACCTACGCGCGAAGGATTGACGTCTGCACGCGAGAGGAGATAACTCCAGCCCTGGCCGATGACGCGCACGAAGTCAGCGTCCGACGTTCTGGCCTGAATCTCACGACCTTTCTCTATGTGGGTGACGGCTGGGAAGCCAAGCAATTGGTAAAGATTAGGGACCACCGTGGTGTAACCGAGTTTGGCGAATTTAAGCGCCTCGATCTTGATGTAGTCGGTGACACAGGTATTCTGATGAATCAGGAGCAAGGCCGGACCCTGATCATGACGTTCAGGGTAAGCAAGGTAGCCAGGAATCCCATCCTCATTCTGGATCAAGTCTCGCTCAATGATCTTCACGCCTTGGGACCAAAAAAAAGGCACAGCATTTGCTGTAGCCCATGATATCGATGGTTGCGGGGGGTGGATTTGAACCACCGACCTCAAGGTTATGAGCCTTGCGAGCTACCGGACTGCTCCACCCCGCGGATTCGTTGTATATTGTGGTGAGAGTTAAGTCAAGTTACAGTAACGAAATGAAGCAGCGGAGATCCTCACCTCTGGTGACAGTCGACATTATTATAGAAATAGATCGAAGCGGCATCGTCTTGATTGAAAGGAAAAACCCGCCCCACGGATGGGCCCTGCCAGGAGGGTTCGTTGATTATGGGGAGAGCCTGGAGGGGGCATCCCGAAGAGAGGCTAAAGAGGAAACGTCCCTAGAAGTCCAACTGATCGAGCAGTTTTACACCTATTCGGACCCCCAACGTGATCCTCGCCACCACACCATCTCCACCGTTTTTATTGCCAGGGCAAGCGGAGTTCCCAGAGGATGCGATGACGCCAAAAAGGCCCAGATATTCACGGAAGCGAATCTCCCTTCTCCCGTTGTCTTTGATCATCCTCAGATCCTCAAGGACTATTTTCATTATAAAAAAACCGGCAAGAGACCGAGGATCGCAATATAAAGTAATAATTTTAGTCATGTTTCTGAAGCTGCCCTGTCTTATTAGCTGTTACGGCAAGACAACCGAAGGATGCCGTTCCGTTTATGGGATCACGCTATCTGTGAGGCGACGAAGGAAAATTTATCTAGAGGGGTGACGAAGACCGAATTGGGGTTCCGTGGGGCCTGCTAAACGACTGGGTCCTCTGCCCATATTTTTCGACCAATCCTAAACGGTCGAGCGTTTCCCTGAAGGGTGAGAATTTTTCCGCCTGCATCGACGCCAGGGGCCTGCGGAGGGGACCGGCAGGCAGTCCCATGTAGTTCATTGCTTCCTTCACTCCTACCGGGTTGACGGCGCTGTAGCAGCCTTCGATGACAGGGAAATACTTGAAGTAGAACTCCCGCGTGCGCCTAACGTCCTCCCAGCTTGTCCATGGCTGAGACATCTTTGCCATCTCCTCGGGGATAACGTTCCCCGACACGTTGGCGGTGCCATGGCCGCCCATGGCAAGCACCGGAAGGATCAGGCTGTACCCCGGCGCGTCGCAGACCAGCACATTGATCCTTCCCTGGGTACGGGTGATAACGGAGTGAAGCTGCTTTAGGTTGGGCATGGCCTCCTTATCTGCAACGATATTGTCTAGCTCCGCGAGGCGCACGATGGTGTCAGGATCGATGTTCACCGACACCCTCGCAGGGTTGTTGTAAATGGCCACGGGAATCGGGGCCACGGCGAGGGCGACGTCCCGGAAAAATTCGTAGATCTGGGCCTGCGGCGGGGCCACATAAGGCGGTACCACCAAAAGAATTCCATCCCCCCCGTGCCTTGCTGTGTACTCGGCAAGGGCGATGGTCTCCTTCGTACTTGCGCAGGTGCATCCGACAAACAGGGGAATCTTGTCCTTCGCATAAGCGGATGTCTCACGGGCAATGATCTGTCGCTCCTCGAGCGATAACAGAGGGCTTTCACCGGTGCTGCCCATGACCAGCAGTCCGTCCGAGCCATACTTGACATGGAAATCCACCAGTCTTTGAAACCCCTGGAGGTCAACTCCACCCTCGTCCGTAAATGGCGTAACGAGTGCTACCCATGAGCCTTTCGGTTTCAATATGGTTACCTCTAACTGAGCCGATTGATCGCCGCCTCGATACGGTCACATCCTTTTTGAATCTCTTCCAAAGAGGCCGCGTAAGTTAACCGAATATTCTCCGCCGCGCCAAAATCCTCGCCTGGGACTACGACCACCTGGGCCTCATCAAGGAAGAACTCGGACAGGTCACGAGCAGACCCTATCATCTTCCCTTGACCTTTTTTTCCCAGCAGCGAGCGGACACTGGGAAAGACATAAAAGGCCCCTTCGGGGTTAGTGCACTGCACCCCCTCCATAGCGTTCAAACGCTTGACGATCGTATCCCTTCTCCTTTGAAACTCCCGCACCATTACTCCCACCTCGTCTTGAATCCCACGCAGCGCCTCAACAGCCGCCACCTGAGCAAATGAAGTGGGGTTCGAAGTGCTCTGGCTTTGAATTTTAGCCGCGGCCGAAATCGCGGGAGCCGGTCCAATAGCATATCCGATGCGCCAGCCAGTCATCGCATAGGTCTTGGACAGAGAGTTAATGATGATGGTCCGCTCGCGCAATTTTGGGCTCAGGGCCACAATGTTGTGAAAGTGAAAATCATCATAGACGATTTTCTCGTAGACATCGTCGGAGATAATGAGGCATTCGTGCCGCTCCAAGACGCGGGATAAGGCTATTAGTTCGTCTCGTCCATAGGCCGCCCCGGTCGGGTTGTTCGGGCTATTGAGAATAAACGCACGGGTGCGGGGACTCAAGGCTGCCTGTAAATCCTGCGGGGTAATGCGATACCCGTTCTCCCCCTTTGTTTGGACAATACATGGAAGCCCGCCGGACAAGTAAACCATATCCGGATAACTGACCCAGTAAGGGGCTGGGATAATAACCTCATCCCCTTCATCCATGATGGCCTGAAAGAGATTGTAAAGGGCATGCTTCCCGCCGCAACTCACCAATATCTCATTCTTATCGTATCGCAGACCGTAATCCCGCTGGTATTTCTCTACAATCGCCTCACGCAAAGGTTCTATACCCCTCACGTCGGTATATTTGGTCATCCCCTTCTTGAGGGCCTGAACCGCCGATTCCTTAATCCGGTCCGGGGTGTCAAAATCGGGCTCCCCTGCGGTAAAGTTGACCACATCCAGACCTTGGGCGCGAAGCGCTAGGGCCTTGGCCGCCAGGGCCAACGTAACCGACGGCTTGATGGATTTGGTCCTCTCGCTGAGTCTCATGAATCGTAACAGGCCGTACCTTCAGTCCTGGAATTTTTCCTTAAGTCTCTTAAGCACGTTTTTCGGGACCAAGCCGGAAACGTCTCCTTTAAGGCTTACGACTTCCTTTACAAGACGTGAGCTGATGTAAAAATACGACTCTCCGGTCATCATGAAGAGGGTCTCGATCTCTGGCTTGAGTCCCCGGTTCATCATCGCCATCTGGAACTCATATTCGAAGTCGGAGACCGCCCTCAATCCTCGAACAATCACCTTGGCATCGATTCTATCGGTGTAGTCCACTAACAGTCCACTGAAACTGTCTATCTGGACGCGGCTTCCATGTTTGCGAAAGACCTCGCGGATCATCTCCAAACGCTCTTCGACAGTGAAAAGGGAACTCCCCTTTTCCGCATTCGTGGAAATGGTAATGATGATCCGGTCAAAGATACGAAGGGAGCGCTGAACGAGGTCGATGTGTCCGTTGGTGATGGGATCGAATGATCCAGGATAAACCGCTATGTTAGTTTGTCCCATGTTTTCCCCTTGCCATTCTTAAGGTGCCCGCTATGTCGATAACCAAAAAAAGAAAGGAGTGTCCCTCCGTATCGACGTTGATCGTGAAGACTGAGAGAATCGAAGCTCTCTTTGACCTCCTCTTTTCCACTATGCTCCACCACCAAAACCCCGGCTTCCCGGAGTAGCCCTTCCCGAGCAATATCCCCCAGGACTCGCCCAACCAAGCCCTTATCATAAGGCGGATCAACAAAGATCAGATCAAATTTTTCTCCTCTACGAGCCAACAGGCGTATCGCCCTCAGGACGGGTGACACCCACACCCTCGCTTTTTGGGTAAAACCCAAGGCCTGAAGGTTTTTATGGATTGTCTTTTCCGCTGCTCGAGACGCATCGACAAGATAGGCCTCTCGTGCACCCCGACTCAGTGCCTCAAGGGTGAGATTAGCGGTTCCCGCAAAGAGATCCAGAACCCTTAATCCCGAAAGGTCATGGGGAAGGATATTGAAAAGTGCCTCTTTAACCCGGTCGGCCGTCGGACGAAGGGAACGGCCTTTTGGGGATTTTAAGCGGTGCCCCTTCGCTGCTCCACCTATCACCCGCATACCCTATTATACCTCGCAGGCGATAAAATCTACAGATTCCTGGCCCGTGGGCGCAAACTTGCCTTCTGTTAACCCCGATCCGAAATTAATCAGTCC
>JAZFYO010000021.1:0-5554 GCA_036443615.1 Binatia bacterium
TATTCATGCCAAGAGAGAAGAAAAATGAGTGGACTGTCCTGTACCCCACTGGACAATCCCCTCCACAGATCGGATGATCTTCCCACCGTATCGTGCCACCTCTTGAGTGAGACATGGTTAAAGTAGAGGATTAGAACTCACCAAGGGGAGAAGTTGAAAAGGAGCAAATACAGCGAAGAGACCAAACCGGCAGTCGTTTTGGAAAGGCTTAGGCAATCCAGCTCGATCGCAGAGATTTGTCGATAGCACGGCATTAGGGAAAAGAGTAACAGAAAAAAAGTGTTGTTTTAATTCTTGGAAGCTAGGACACCCCAACCACACACCGAAACCCGACGGCGAGGTAGCCGCGGCTATCTGGAGAGAGCCCGTAGCGGTAAGCCGAGCGAATGAGGGCTGGGGCATGGTCCCAACCCCCGCCACGCACAAGGCGGTACAATGCTTTCTTGCGGTTCACAGGGTTATTCTTCGAACTCCTGCTATAATACTTGCGATCGTACCAATCCTGAACCCATTCCCAAACATTACCTGCCAGATCGTGGATCCCATTGGGATTCTCTCCCAGCTCGTAATAACCCACTGGGGAGGTATGCTTGTATCTATCATTCTCGTCTTTATCCTTCCAAGGAAACTCGCAGTTCATATCGCAGTAGTTGGCAAGCTTTCCATTTATAGGTTTATTCCCCCACGGGTAGCTCTGACGGTCACTCCCTCGCGCCGCTTTCTCCCACTGCGCCTCGGTAGGCAACTGTTTCTCGGCCCAGCGGCAATAGGCGCCAGCGTCATCCCAAGATACCCCTACCACAGGGTGATTGCCCCCCCGGCGCGTACTCTGAGACAAAATCAGGTAGGCCCTGAAACCCCGTCGCCCTAGTGAATGCTTTGTACTCCCCCACAGTGACCTCATACTTGTCCATGTAAAAAGCATCCACCCACACCTGATGCTGGGGTTTTTCATCATTGAACCAGCGTTTCGTTGCATCCGGGTTATACTTCTTCCCCAACTGATATGCTGCGGCTACCTCTCTATCCGTACTTCCCATCTCAAATCGTCCTGCCGGCACGAGCACCATCTTCTTCCAATTCTTTGCTCGAATTATCGACGCACGATCTACCGGAGTAGTGACAGATGGACCTGTACTTTCAGGCACCCACCTCCGATTAATAGACGAGATCACATCACCTTCTAGCGCACTTCCCAAATCCTCCCCTTGACGCAAGTTCATACCTTCCAGCACACCCAGTTCATTGTGCAGGAACGGGAGAGACGCGGGAAAAAGACAAGAAAGGAGGAGGAGGATAAAGAGAAAGCAGTACTTCCTGGAAGATACACAAATGCGTCTCACTGTGCACTCTTGATTTCTAAGCCTCTGACTCATTCAACTATCCCCAGATCTTCTTTATGGCCTTAAAAATCACATTCCTTGCCCAAAAGGGTCTTCCCACTGAAGGACACGGCAAGATTGTTGGGGCCATAGCGCATAGATCTGAAACCTACCTAAAAAGTAGTTTTTTTAGGAAGCCCACAAAGTTGGTTAGACCATCGTATTGCCGCACGGTGAAGCACCTATCCAGTGAGCTCTGCCGCAGGATGAGGATTAAACCTATAAATGGCTTTTTCACGCAGGACTCAAGATTAATATTCATGCCAAGACAGTACGACAATGGAGCCCTCTGGTTCTATCGGACGCTGAATAACTCCCTCCACCGAGCGAATAATTTTTCCATCCCGTACGGTGCCCCTGGAATAGATCCTGAAAAAACCGGAGGTAACTTTCAAAAGATTCTGAGAGACAACGGCAATCAGCTGAGTTGTCTCCTCAGGAGTCAGAGGTTCAAACGCGTTGAGCTGTTGCTGTGCGCCTCCGATATCAGTGAAGAGTTGATCATCCTCTGTCCCGCGGATACCATCGAGGCCCTTTCTAAAGCGTAAAATTTTATCGACTAGGCCGTCGTCCATTCCCAGTGGGCCCAGGACCTCTTTCGGTGAGGTATTTACATTGACCTTTCCGTCGGTATAAACGGTGGTAACCGGCTGGAGAGCTTCAAATACCTCTTCGGTCATCCCCTCCACTCGCAAGAGCTCTTCCAAAACCCCAAAGGGTTTAGCCTCCTCTTCTTCCTTCCCTTTTTCCTTCCCCTCCCCCTCAGCGCTATGCTTCTCGCGCCATTCCAGAATGGACTCCACGATCTCCTCATCCATACCTGGAAGCCTCAAGAGGACGGCCTCTGGGGCGGTATTGATGTTGACCTTGCGATCTTCATCGACAACGCCATGAACGACTTCCTTCTCACCATCTTCTCCCGGCACCGAGTAGCTCACCGTAAAGATCCCCTCCCCCAGCGCTGCATCCTGAAAGACCTCCGGGTTTTGTGCCCAGGTCTCTAAATAGGAATCGACCTCGGGGGTGGAATCCTGTTGAATTTCCGCCAAGGCCCTAAAGTAGCCCGCCTTGGCCAGATAGAGGGCCCTCAATCTGTCTCTCTGATAACTAACGAGCCTTTGGTCGATTGACGTCGTATAGCCGAGTCCTACACTCAGAAGGACCAGCATGGTCAGGATCCAAAGCGTCAGGACCAGGATGGAGCCTTCACTAGCCCTCAGATTTTTCTTCTTTCTCTTGATATCCATGAGGGATAAACACCGTCTTTGTGAAATTGGTCTCTCCGATCTTCAATGTCATCTTGACACCTAAAGGGATCTCGTCGGTCAGATCCCAGGAATCCTTCCAAGGCAGGACCTCCCCTTTACCGTCTTTATATGTATATTGAAGGGCAAACTTTGAAACGGAGCCTACCATCAGCTCCGTCTCTTCCCGCCTCCCTTTTAACTTCTCAAGGTCAGACGACTCCAGGCGAAACAGGGCATTACCCGAGGAGTCCTGGTCTCTCTGCAATTCATAGGTAACCCTGGTGATCTGATGATTGGCTGGCTGACCCGTCGAATAAGGACTCTGCCGGACTGTTAGAAAAGAGAGCTTTTTCTGTTCTCCAACAAACTCGGCATCCGAGATGCTGACGGCATTCTTGAGCTCCCGCGCCATATCGTCCAAGAGGAGGCGCGCCGTCTGATAGGTCGTGCTGAATTCCTGGGCCATTCGCCACGCTCCGATTCCGCTCGCGAATGAGGAATAGACAGCGAGTGAGATGATAGAGAAGATGGATAGACTCACTAGAAGCTCGAGCAGGGTAAAACCGGCTCGGGTTATGCACCCCTTCTTCATGCCCTCATTCCTTTTTCAGGTAGGTCACAAGGGAGACGTCTTGGAGTTTTCCCCTCCGCTCCCAGGAGACCGTGACCTTGGTCTCGCAAAGGTCTATCTCTGCGACTTCCAATGCCTCAACCTCCCAACTAAATTTCTGATCTTCGTCAGAGAACTTTCCTGAGAGGACTCCGGGGGCAATAGTGCCTCTGGCCTCTAGATTCCACAGCCTCTCCTCCAGGAGCACCAGGGCCCTGGAATAGTCGCCCGATGTCCCCAGGGCGTGAATAGAGCTTCCAAAGGACCGGACCACAAGGGTTAATCCTACGGCGAGAATAATGACCGCCAGAAGGGTCTCCAAAAGCAAAAACCCCCCACTGCCTTGAAGGATCCTGTGCCGTTCGGGTTTCTTAACGGGAGTATTTTCCATGGGTCTCCAGGAGCGTGACGCCCCCTGTCCATACATTGGTCACCAACTGATACCCATCCTGGCTGCTGTCCAAAATGAACATCTCAAGACGGTCGGCACGTCCATCGGGGTAAAAGGTTACCTCGCGGGCGCTGGGATCAAGTGTGATCGTCTCAGGCACCGATGAGATTCGGCCAAACCTGTTGGCGAGTCTCTCGGACTCTCCTTCCTCTTTCGCCTGGGCGAGCCAGTATCGCCTGCCCTCCACGTCAAAATGAATACGCAACATCTCTCCCCTGGCCACTGCTCGCTTGCTGGCATAGGTAAGCAACTTCGCGACATCGTGGGCAAATACCTGGAGTTGTAATTGTTTGAAGGTGCTGCTGAACCGAGGGACGGCGAACCCAACCACCACCGCCATGATGAGGATAACGAAGAGCAACTCGATCAGCGAAAACCCAGCCCGAGGCCCCCTGTGACCAGGATCACTGCCAGTTGGTGACATCGTCATCACCGCCCTCCACACCGTCAGGTCCATAAGAGAAGAGGTCGTAGTCTTCCTGGTTGCGTTGGCCGGGGGACCTGTAGACGTAGTTTCTGCCCCACGGATCCTGGGGAACTGACTTCTTGAGATAAGGTCCCTTCCAGCCGGTGACGCCCGCTGGGGCCGTCCGCAAGGCCGCCAGTCCCTCTTGCGTCGTGGGGAATCGTCCAACGCCCAGCTCGAATAAATCGAGCGCCGTGCTGAGATGGGCGTTGATATCAGCCTGGGAAGCGGCTATTCTCGCCTGCTGGCTTCTGCCCGACAGGCGAGGGGCGACCATGGCTACCAGGATGCCGATAATGATGACGACAAGCATCAATTCGACCAATGTAAACCCTCGGTTATTCTTTACGAAAATCATAGCTCCCTCCATCCCGGCCGGAACTCAACGGGCCAGGAGATCGATCTGGAAGATTGGCAACAGCATGGAGACCACGATAAACCCCACGATGGAACCCATGACAAGTATCATCACCGGCTCCACCAGTGCTGTCATCATCTTCATTGCGCGATCTGAATCGCGCTCATAGGTGTCTGCAATCTTGATGAGCGAGCGGTCCAGGCTACCGGCCTCCTCTCCAACCGAAACCATATTGGTGACAAGGCTGGGGAAGATGCGACCCTGGCGCATTCCTTGTGAGAGGGTAGTTCCACCCCTCAGCAGATCACCAATCTTCTGTAGCTCCCTCTTGAGCAGCTCGTTCCCCGTTGCCTGAACCACCGCCTGCATGGCCTGAAGGATCGGCACCCCATGGCTCAAGAGCGTGGACAGGGACCGGGCAAACCTTGCGATCTCAACCTTCTTGATCAGGGCTCCCCAGACCGGGAGGCGTAACTTGATCCGATCGATGGCCAATCGAGTCCCCTGAGAGAGCTGCCCTCGTTTCACGAGGAAGCCTCCCAGTGCACCGATGATTAAGATCAGCCACCAATAGGTAGCGAGTCCCCTGCTCACCCCGATCAGGATTTGGGTGGGAAGGGGGAGAACCTGGCCCACGTCTTCGAAGAGCACGACCAGCTTAGGCACCACAAAGATCAGGAGAACGGCTATGGTTCCCATCCCCACCAGGAGAATAAGGACCGGATAGGCCAGAGCGGCTCGCACCTTTCCCTGTAGGTCTTCTTCTTTCTCGGAAAAATCCGCAAGCCTGGACAAGACCCCGCCCAAAATTCCCCCCACTTCCCCGGATCTCACCATGCTGACATAGATCGGGGGGAAGACCTTTGGATAGACCGCCAAGGCATCCGAGAAGCTTTTTCCATCCCGGACGTGGGAGGCAACGTCATCCAAGATCTCCCGCAGCCGCGGACTTTCAGTCTGATCTCGCAATACGGTGAGGGCCCTCATGAGCGTCAGACCTGCTTCGAGCAGATCGGACAACTGCCTGGTGAAGAAGGTAA
>JAZFYO010000022.1:0-3892 GCA_036443615.1 Binatia bacterium
GGATCAAACAATCCGAACTTCGGATGATCTGACACGATCCGTCCATCTTCCTCTCCTCGCGAGTATTCCTCGTTTTGGGTCGGTTCCTCCTCAAAAGCCAAAGGCCACGAACTCCAAGAATTTTAAAGGAGAAGAGGGCCATGGTCCCAAACCAAATGGCCGCCCCATCGATCCTGCGATTGTGATGTACGGCGACCCCAGCTCCATTCTTGCTGAGCAATACCGGCATCTCCGAACCAGTGTCAAGTTACTCACCCGTGGTGAAACTGGAAAAATTCTTGTGGTGACCAGTGGTCTGCCTGGGGAGGGGAAAAGCATCAGTGTCACGAATTTGGCGCTCACCCTGGCCCTTGAGAAGGACCAAAATGTCCTGTTGGTGGATGCGGAGTTAAGGAGGGCCAGTATTCATAAGTTACTTGGTCTGAAAATGCGCCCGGGATTGGCCGATGTCCTTAGCGGGGCGTGTCACCCGGACTCGGCATTTCAGGCGGGTCCCGTCGACCGCTTGACTGTTCTTACGGCGGGAAATGTTCTGACCAACCCGGCCGATCTGTTCACCCCGGGGGCATTGGTTGGATTTTTTTCCAAAATGCGCGGCCAGTTCACCACGATTCTTCTGGATTCCCCACCGATCCTCCCCGTGACGGATACGTGTCTCCTGGCTCCCTACACGGATGGAATCCTCCTCGTCGTTCGAGCGGGGGTGGCCGGAAGACATAGTTTTACCGAAATATGGCAGCGGCTGGGGAACGCCCAAGTTCTCGGGATGGTGTTCAACGCGGTGGAACCTCTGCTTCTCAAGCACCGGTATGACTACTATTCATACTGCAATCGCGATGGATCGGGAGCGATTGAAGCCTAGGGAACAAAGAAAAGCGAGTGGACCTGAAGTATTACGGCTTTATTTTCGGGGCGGCGCTGAGCCTCCAGCTTGCTGCCTGGGCGGCATTATCCCAGCGGGTGTTCCGGGGCGTCTTTGTCGCCTTTCTTCTCTCTACCCTCTATATGTTTGACATCAATTTTATGTCGCATGAGTGGTACAGGGGTTCCACCCGCGGTTTTGAGGTCTCGATCAGTGACCTGTTGCTGGTCATCCTCCTCATCGCCTTTTTTGCCCAGTCCAAATCCCTCAACCGGGTGGAGGGAGGCATTCAGTGGTTTCCAAAGGGAACGATCCCCATCCTCCTATTTCTGGGCATCGCCACTCTCTCACTCCTGGGCGCGGAGTCCCGCCTTTACGGCTTGTTTGAGTTGAGCAAGATGCTCAAAGGCCTGATGATCTTTTGGGTTGTGGCCAATCTGGTCAAAACGGAGGAGTGGACGCGGGTCGCCTTTTACACCATTTTCGTCATGGCGGGCCTCGAGATCGCCTTCGCTTCCATTCAGCACTTCCGGGGGATTTATCGACTCCCGGGGACCTTGGGCCACCCGAATAGTTTAGCCATGTACATGAATATGCTGATTCCCATTCTCCTGGCCTATGCCCTCGTCAGCGAAGCTCGAAGGAGGTGGATTTTTTTTATCTTGATCGCCGGTGGGGTAACAATCGTCATCCTGACCTTTTCGCGGGGAGGATGGATCGGGCTCGCGTCGGCCTGCGGCATCGTGGTGTGCATTTCTCTCATCCAAAAGCCTTCACCCCGTCTCGTAGGGATCTTGGCTCTCGGTGTCATCATGGTTGGGGGGCTGGTTGTTAAAGAATGGCCACATATGGTCAACCGGTGGACCGATGCGCCAGTGGAGTCCCTCAATTCCCGGCTCAAAATGAACGAGGGGGCTTACGTGATGATGGAGCAGACTCCGTGGCTCGGGGTGGGTGTGAATAATTCAGCCGCCTGGCTTCAGCAAAAAGAAAAGGATGATGGGAGGGATTCTTTTTCCCGAATAACGGGCCGGTCAC
The DNA here is from genome assembly GCA_036443615.1 of Binatia bacterium. Lineage (GTDB taxonomy): Bacteria > Desulfobacterota > Binatia > UBA9968 > CAXXLF01 > JACZXR01. The sequence goes on from JAZFYO010000022.1 coordinate 1,901, forward strand.
GGCTGAATCTATTGTTGGGGGAGCTTCAGCTCTCAAAGGAGGAGCTCGAGCAGGACATCGAGGCACTCACCTACGTGGAACATGGGGTCATGATCCATAACATTTACCTGGTCACTGCCGCAGAAACCGGACTCCTCGGGCTTGGAGCCTTCTTGCTGATCGCTTTGAGATTGGGGTGGATCGCCGTGAGGACGGTACTCGTGTCTCATCAAGGTCTTGGGGGAGTGCTGGCATTAGGTATCCTTGGGGGCTTTGTGGCGACCTACGTCCAAGGACTCGCCGAGTGGGAGATCCGGCAGACGCCACTGTTTTACCTCTTTTGGACCTTGATGGGATTGCTTGTGGCTATCAATCGCATGCCTGCGAGACAAGGCGAACAAAAAGAAAGAAGAACTTTTCAGCTTTCCAGCCCAATTTCCGCCCTCCCACTCGCTACAAGAGGGGGACCTTCGGTACCCCTTACCAAGTCCTGAAGACCCCTAAGTTCGTCATGGCCCTCCGGGCCACCCATGCATGATGAAATTCTCCCCTTCCCCCCTTTGTCAAAGGGGGGAAGGGGGATTTTCCGAATAGAAGAAACAGAAAAGCATGCTTCGAATTTCCGTAATCATGCGCTCGTATAACAATGCCGGGGTCATAGAGGAAACCCTGACTGCCCTGTTTGCCCAGCGGCTCAGGAATTTTGAGCTCATTAATGTGGATTCAGGGTCAACCGATGGGACCGTAGGAATAATAAAAAAATTCAATTCTACCCTGATCCAAATCCCTCCCTCAGAATATAAACCCGGGCGAGTCCTCAACAGGGCTATTGAGAAGTCACAGGGGGACTGGCTGGTTTTTCTTAATTCGGATGCCACACCAGTTGGTACCAGGTGGCTTGAGGCCCTTATTGCACCATTGGGTCACTCAAAAGTGGCCGCGACATTCGGGTGCCAACGACCTCGGAAGGATGCACGACCTGGCGTCAGACGGGATTATCAAAGGGCTTTTGGAAACGGCAACCATCCGGAATGGAAACGGTATTTCTTTTCCTTGGCGAATAGCGCCATCCGCCGGGATCTGTGGGAGGTCCACCCTTTCTCCGAAGCATTGCAATTCTCGGAGGATGTTGAATGGGCCTTCCGGGCCCGGAAGGCCCATTTGTGTGTGGAATATGTACCCGAAGCCTGTGTCGTCCACTCCCATAATTACACCGTTCCTGAAACTTGGCGTCGTTTCGTCGGGGAGGGAGAGGCGGATGCCAAAATTTTCCCTTGGTCGGCTTGGCGAGGCTCATTCCTTCGATACGCTCTGCTGCCTTACTTTGCCGATGTGATTCGGGATATGGCATTCAGTCTCTCTCTCGGCACCGTACGAGGAATGGTCGAATCTCCCATCTACCGCGCGGCAGAGAAGTACGGGCGTTATTGGGGCTTCAGAAAAGGAAAAAGACAGTGCCCTTCTCCCTGTTAGATGTGCCAGAAATTGAAAATCGAATTACTGAAGATCTGAGTAAGATCACGGCGTCTGTTCTTGCCCTGGCGGGCAAACGGACATCAGCGGTCATCCTCACTGGTGGGTACGGCAGGGGAGAAGGGGGGGTATCGATGCGAGAAGGAAGGATGTCCCCCGTGAATGATTATGACCTCTTCATCATCGTGGATGGGGTTGCCTTCCCCCTGTTTTGGCACATGCGTTCGAAGCTTCGAACCCTTTCCCACCAACTGGCAGAGAGGATAGGGATCGGTGTAGACCTCGCGCTCTTCAGGAAAGAATCACTGCCGTTCCTTAAACCCACTCTCTTTTGGTACGAGACCAAGATGGGGCACCAGGTCCTCCTGGGGAATCCAAGAGTCTTGGATGCAGTCCCGACGGTTACCCCAAGCCAAATTCCCTTAGCTGAAGGAGCACGCCTCCTACTCAATCGAGGTGCGATGCTTCTGGATGCGCTTGGTCGCCTACGGCAACCCAAGGAACATGGTGAGGTTACCCAAGATGATACGAGAAGAATTC
>JAZFYO010000023.1:0-11064 GCA_036443615.1 Binatia bacterium
CCTTGGGACTTACCAGCGCCTGGCACTCCAAGGGTCCTGAATGTCCGGATGAAGTCGTTGAGATGGCCCGGGTGGCCAAGAGCTACGGTGGGTACTACGGAGTTCACCTGGGAAGCGAAGGCTTCGACATCATGGAGGAGCTCGAGAAGGCGCTCCGGGTCGCCCGTGAGGCTAAGATCCCCGTACACGTCTATCACCTCAAGATGAGGGCCAAGAGCAACTGGGGACGGATTCGGGAGGTTATCCAACAGATCGAGGAGGCTAGGCGTGAGGGACTCGAGGTGACGGCCAACCAGTATCCCTACACCGCTATGCAGCATCCCTGGCGCAGGCTCTTTCCCCGCTGGGTTCAGGATGCCCCTTTGGGTGAGACTATCACCCAGTTTAGAAACCAGGCCTTCCGTGAGAGGATCATCGGAGATCCCGAGTTCGACCAGTACGTGAACGAGCACGGGGGTTGGGAGGGCGTGGTTGCTGCCCGCCTGGACAGCTCCGATCTCAAACCCTTTGAGGGGAAGACCATCGCGGAAATCGCCAAGATCAGAGGGAAAGACCCTGCAAGCACTTGTTTTGATCTTATCTTCGAGGAGGGAAACTTTATCCATGGAGTCCACCACACCATGTCTGAAGAAGACGTGAAGACAGTGATGCGCCTCCCCTGGGTCTCCGTGGCGTCGGATGGGAGCGCCCTGAACTTGAACTATCCCGGAAAGCCACACCCGCGCAGTTTCGGGACCAATGTCAGGGTCCTGGGGAAGTACGTTCGCGAGGAAAAAATCGTCGGGCTGGAAGAGGCTATCCGCAAGATGACCTCGCTTCCGGCCCAAGTGCTCGGTCTCAAAGACAGAGGCCTCCTCAGGGAGGGATACTGGGCGGATATCGTAGTGCTGGACCCGGACACGGTCTCCGAAACGGCCACCTACGATAACCCGAAGCAGTACCCGAAAGGAGTCGACACCGTCCTGGTCAATGGAACCCTGGTGATCGACAACGCGACCCACACGGGTTCAAGGCCTGGAAGGGTCCTCTTCGGTCCGGGAAAAAAGGCCTAGTCGAAAAAGGGATCGGGGTTAATTCAATATAAACCCCGCCTCTTGAGGCGGGCACAAAGCCGATGGAGTTTCCCCCGTGGAGTCGCGGTCCATTACTCCACAGGGGGGAGAAACGGTAGCTCTCCCCTTTGGTCGAACACGGGGATTCAAACCCCGTGTTCGATATAACTTGATTCCCTTGCCCTGAATAAGTTTGCTTTTAAGAACGAATGGCGCTCCGCTGAAAGAAGCTAGGAAGTCCCATGGGTATCGCCGAGATAACGGGACAGAGCAACCATGCCGTCTGGGGTAAAGGACTCGGTCTGTGCCCGTCGCAAAATATCACTGATACGCAAAAACGCGCCGCTTTCGATCTCTTCTAGCTGCAGGACAACCTTCCCGCCATAGACACACGAAAAGAGTCCTCCCCATACCCGCGTCTGTTCGTCTGAAAAGTAAAAATCGAAATGCCAGGTAAGGGATACATCTCGGATGCCCATTTCCTCCTCTAGCTCGCGTTTGGCACACTCTGCATAACTCTCACCCGCAAGCACGACGCCACCAGCAGCCGGGTCGTAGTAGCCAGGAAAAAGGTCCTTGGTCTGAGTACGTTTTTGCACGTAGAGTTGGCCCTGGGAGTTGAACACCAGGATGTAAGTGCTCCGGTGGAGCAGCCTCTTCGCCCGCATCTCCCGTCGTGTCGCTGTGCCTACAACGTTATTGCGTTCATCGACGATAGCAACTATTTCGTCCGCAGAATTCATCGGCCTGAATGGAATTCTCATAATGGCAGAGAAGAGAATTCCATGATACAGCGTTGAGTCAATTCGCAATCAGCTCTCGCTCAAAAATTGTGGATTCAGAGGAAGCCGAGGGGGCCTGGCTTATTTCCTCAGGCCGGAAGGCTTTCTCTCTCGAGGAAAGTTGGCGGACCTTGTCATGCTTTTGGAAAGTCCCCTGGCGGTGGACCCATGGGAAATCCGCAACATCAAGGTCGAGAAAACCATCGTCGGGGGGGAAGTTGCCTACGGGGAGTGACGGCGACCCTGGAGAGTCCCTTGCCTCTTACGCGGCCCTGATGAAGTTGGTGACGACCCGGTTAAAGTCCTCTGGATGCTCACGGAAACTGTGATGACCCGCCTCGTTAAAAACATGCAATTGGGAGCGGGGTACCTGAGAGGCGATCAAATTAAAGAGTCTATACCCTAATTCGAGAGGGGCTGATGGGTCGTTGAAACCCCAGACGATGAGTGTCGGCACCTTGAGGCGTTTCTCGCGCAACCAGCCAATGGTCTCGGCCTTGGCCTTCTCGATATCGGCACGATATAAGTCTCCCACCTTCTTGAATTTTTCCAATAGCTCCTTAGACTTTGGGAGCTGCGCAATCTTTACCATGTTTTCGATCCACTCTTTGTTCATATGCTTGGCCGAAAATGTGTGGGCCTCAGTGTAATACCAGATATAGTCCCAGCTGCCAGGAGGGTGTAGGTTTCTCTTGGCCAGCTCCGCATAAAACGGGCTGTTGGCAGGATAGTCCGGGGCTATAGAGTTGCTGTCAACGATGACGATGTTCTTCACCGCCTCGGGATGTTCCAGGGCAATGCGAGTAACAAGGTAGCCCCCACGCGAATGCCCTACCAGGTTGGCTGGACCTAAACCCAAGGTCTGCAAGAAGTCATAACCGTGCTTGACCACACCGCCAAAGGAGTAGTCCTCATCTGTCTTAGGATTGTCGGTGTAGCCATGACCCAATTTGTCGACGGCGAAGACGTGAAAAGATCTGGCAAGACCCCCGATGTTTAAGCCCCACACCTCCCCGTTTGTCGCACTGCGGGGAAAATCTGCGCCGTGATAGAGGACCAGGGGCTCTCCCGAGCCGGCCTCGATATAACGCGTCCGCACCCCTTTGACGTCAACAAATTTGATCTCACTCATGGCACAGCTCCTCTTATCTCGCCCATACTCGGCAGCTGAGATCCTTTAGCTTCTTACCGATAAAATGTTCAATAGAACGACTTCACCAAACTTTTTCGCGCCAAGACGCCAAGACCGCAAAGAAAAATTTTTCCCCATTTCTCCGAACTTGGCGTCCTTTGCGCGAGTCATCGTTTATCCGATTCCCTAAACCCAAATTCAACGGAAAATTTCAAATATGTTTGGTTAGCTTTTAATAATGGTGGTATCTCGAAGAGTGGTACCCACGGGGAATGAATCATCGAGCCAGAACGATCCATCCCCGTGGGCAAAATTTGGTGGGCGAAGAAGACTACGACCGGATCTTCATTTCATAGGCATGGATTTCTTCATCCGGGCGGGCCTTCCAGATGAGATCCCGCGCCACCCCATAGGTGTCTGCAAGATTGTACAGAGGTATGAAAGGAACGTCCTCCATGATTATTTTTCCCGCCTGCTGAAGAACCTTGACCCGTTCCTCGTGATTCGACATGCCCTGTTCTTTCTCCAGGAGGGCATCCAGCTCGGGGTTACTGTAGCCAAGACGTTTGGTTATACCGGTCCGGAAATACTGGTCCCACATGATATCCGCGTCAAGGATGCTACCCCTGCCTATGTAATAGAAGGGTAGCTTTCCTCCATTGATACCGCTTCGACCCCAGTACACCACCCACTCCTGAGGGACCAACTCGACCCTGAACCCGCCCTTGCGCATCTGCTCTTTGACAACCTGGACTACCTCCAGGGTCTTCGCATAACGGGCGGGGTTAAAATAGAGCTTTACGTCCAATCCGTTCTTATGGCCGGCCTTGGCCAGCAGCTCCTTAGACTTCTTCGGATTATACGGGTAACTCTTCACATTCGGATCGTAGCCAAGCACGTGAGAACCCACAGAGCCTTTCAGCGTAAACCCGTTGCCGTCAAAGATGTTCTTTACAATCGAGTCGGGGTCCACCGAGTAGTTTGCGGCCTGGCGTACCAGCTTGTTATCCCACGGCTTGAATTCCGGATTGAGACCGAAAAAGTAAATCCTAAGACCCGCGGCTTTCTCGATGCGAACCCTTGGATGACGCTCCAGGCGGGGAACCTCATGGACCGGAACGTGATCGATAATATCTACCTGCCCGGCTTCCAATCCGGCAACCCGGGCGGCCTCCTCTACGACTTTCCTCCAGACCAACTCTTTGATCTGGGGTTTATCTCCCCAGTAGTTGTCGTTCCGGCGAAGGACAGTATCTCCATCTCGCCTGAATCTGGCGATCGTATAGGGACCCGTTCCTATCGGGGGGTCCTTGGTGAAGTCCACACCATGTTTCTCTGCAGCCGCTTTGCTTATGATGTATCGGTTGCGAACGCCCCGGGAAATGAAGGTCACTCTCTTCTTCTTTGAGATAATAACTACTGTATAGTCGTCAGGCGTCTGAATTTCGACGACCCTTTTAAAAGGAGATCTCTGAAGGCTCTTCTTGTCCTTTTTCATTAGGTTCATGGAGAAAGCCACGTCCGCAGAGGTAAAGGGAGACCCGTCACTGAATTTTATGCCCTTGCGTAGATGGAAAACCCATTTTTTACCCAGGAATTCCCAAGATTCGGCAAGACGTCCCTTCCACTTCTGGGTACTGTAGTCATAGTAAGCTAGAGGCTCGATGACGTTCTCCCACATACCATAAAGTCCGCTACTGCTATGGTTATATGGATGGAGACTATCCAAGGCGAGGCTGTGAAGCACAGAGACACGGTCCTTCGTAGCCGCCCAGCCCATCCCTGCCAGTGAAGGACTTAACGCAAGCCCTAAGCCTGCGGCCGTCCCCTGTCTTAAAAATTCTCTCCGGCTAATCCCCGATCTATCTTTAGCCATAAAAACCTCCTTTTTGATCCCTTTTATATAAAACTACCTTGTTTATATACCACCGGTAAAAACGGCCTACACATAACACGGGGAGAGGAGATGTCAAGACCTAATGCACCTAGTCGTTTTTGATCGAGTGGTGTTTAAGAAAATCGATAAAAATCGGATTGGCCTTCTCCGGCATCTGCCGGATATAGCCATGCTTCCCCCCCTCGACCATGATAAACTCAGCTCCCTTTATCCCGCCAGCCAGGGCCTTAGACGACTGGACGTGGTCGCCAGTTCCACCCTCCGTCCGGTCTCCAGCCCCACAGATCACCAGCGTGGAACAATCGATCTTGTGCAGTAGATGGCGCGTTTCATGCTCCTGGCGGGCAATGACGTGCCGAAGGTAAGGCCTCATGGGCGTTGGGTAATTGAGACTTGCCTTCTCAAAGCGCTTTATCACCTCCGGGTTCTTTTGGACAAACTCCGGCGAGAACATGAAATCACCGGCAACATGGTCCCTCATGTATTTTTCAGACCCTTTCTCTATCAGCTCCACAATGGTATCAAAAGGCACCCCACGCTCGTAGAACTGTCCATCGTAGGCGGTCCCGGGTCCGGATCCCGAGAGTATCAGAGTGGCAACGCACTCTGGGTGGTCGATGGCAACCCATTGGGCCACCCTGCCGCCCATCGAGTGCCCCATGATGTGTGCTTTACCTATATTCAAGGCCTTCATCAGATTCGCGCAGTCTTCTGCAAACATGCGCGTGGAGTAATGCAATTCCGGTTTATCGCTGCGGCCCGTGCCTCGATGGTCCCAGATAAGCACGCGGAAATGCTTGCACAGATCCGATACCTGAAAGACCTTCCAGTGCTCGCACGAGAAGCCGGTGCCGCTGATAAGCACCAACGGCTCCCCTTCTCCATGGAACTCATAGTAGAAATTCAGATCTTTTACCTTGATTAGAGGCATAGAACTCCCTTCGCATTCAATCAAGTTATTTCGAACACGGGGTTTGAATCCCCGTGTTCGACCAATGGGGAGAGCTGTCGCTTCTCCCCCCTGTGGAGTAATGGACCGCGACTCCACGGGGGAAACCCCATCGGCTTTGTGCCCGCCTCAAGAGGCGGGGTTTACATTAAATAAATTTGACCAGCCCGTAAATCCGATTAATGCCCGAAAGATCATGAAAAGACGACAACCCCGCGCGCAGCCTCACCCCGCTCGAGGCGGGCGAAGCCCTCGTTGATCTCCTCAAGCCTGTAACGATGGGAAATCAGCCGATCCAGATCGAGCCTGCCGGAGAGGTAGAGATCCGCCATCCGCGGGATATCAATCCTCTGGCGCGCGTTGCCGTAAGAGGTACCCATAAGGGTTTTCTGCTGTGAAACCAGGCTGTAAGCATCCACGCTGGCCCTCTGACCCATCGCCGTCATTCCCACTACGACCGCCTTTCCGCCGGGACGGAGGCAGTCGACCGCTTGTTCGACAGTGTGGGACAGGCCGATGGCCTCAAAGGCGTAATCCACGCCTCCTTGAGACAGCTCACGCACCTCTTTTACGGCATCGACACGGCTCGCATTGAGCATATGGGTCGCACCGAATTCTTTTGCATAGGACAGCTTCGATTCCACAACGTCGATAGCGAAGATCGGGCTTGCTCCCACCAATCTTGCCCCTTGGATTACGTTAAGGCCGACCCCGCCGCAACCGATGACGGCAACGCGATCTCCGGGCTGCACCTGCGCTGCATTGGTTACCGCACAGACTCCCGTCGTAACGCAACACGCAATCAAAGCAGCCACCTCCGGCGGAATGGTTTGCCTGATCGGAATGGCCTGTTCCCCCGGGCAGACGACCCGCTCGGCAAACGTTCCAAGTCGGGTTGATACAAAAAGCGGTTTTCCCCGAACGCTGACGCGAGAGGTTCCATCCAACATGAGCTTGCGCGATCCCTTATGCCCCTCGCAGATAACCGGTACCCCACGCACGCAGTTGGCACAGCGCCCGCAGTTTGGGCGGAAGGAAAGTATAACGCGGTCGCCTACACGGACGTTTTGAACTCCGCCGCCTACGGCCTCGACAATCCCGGTTCCCTCATGACCGAGGATGGCGGGAAACGCCGCCTCCCACTCCCCTTTGATGTTGTGCAGGTCGCTGTGGCAGATACCCGTGGCCGTGATACGCACCTGCACCTCACCGTCCTTCGGACCCTCGATATCGACTTCCTCGATCACTAGGGGCGAGTTGGCTTGATAAAGGACTGCCGCCTTCATAACGACCGACACATAGCACCGACAGCATTGTTGTCAAGCTCTTTGGGGTCTGTAACGGAGCGTAGATATAGGAGATCTGACCTGGACATTTCCATCGGCTAATCCTAAACAGTAACCATGGTTGACTTAAATACTCTATCCCCGGTCATACCGGTCTTTACATTAATAGGGATAGGTTTCCTCTTTGCCCGATGGAAGAAGATCACTCTCGATTCCCTTACGGAAATTATTGTCTACCTTGCAGCTCCATGCCTGGCCTTCTCCTCGCTTTCGGCCAAACCTCTCTTCGCTGCAGATATCGTGGTGATCATGGCCGGTGCTGCTGGAATTTTGGGCGGCGTAGGACTTCTTATCTGGCTCTATTCGCTATTAGTCCAATTTTACTCCCGGGGTTTTGCCCTTCCCGTCCTCTTCATGAATGCTGGGAATATGGGTTTACCCTTGGCCCTCTTTGCCTTTGGGGAACCGGGGCTCCAACGAGCCACCATTTTTTACGTTATCATGACCACACTTCATCATTCCCTCGGCATCTACATCCTGAGCGGCGATCGAGGTTGGCGGGAAATCTTTCGCCTCCCCCTAATCTACGCAACCCTTCTGGGGATTTTCGTCAATCTCACTAAAATCCAAGTGCCCGAACCAGTTTTTGAACCTATCCGCCTGTTAGGGTTCTCCACGATACCCCTCATGCTCGTGAGCCTCGGCTATCGTCTCAATAGCATCAGGTCGGTTACCTGGGGGCATTCTCTGGTCGGCGCGCTCATTCGCATCGTCGGTGGATTCGCCTGTGCCTATGTTACCGTAACATTACTGGGGATCCATGGAGTCAACCGCCAGGTTATTCTCTTATACGGTTCACTCCCCTCAGCGGTCGTCAACTTCGTGCTCACAGAAAAATACGGTCAGGACCCCGAGCTTGCCGCTTCCATCGTCGTCATTACAACCCTGCTATCCCTCGGGACCGTTCCGGTAGTTCTCTCACTCATCCTTTGACGCGATAATTTCCCCTGTCCCTTGAAGCTCTCGCTCTTCAGAATGGATGGAGCTCCCGAGAAAGAAAAGTGTCTGACCCCATTTTGTTTTGTCCGACAATGTGCCGTAGACCTCGGTGATTTGGGCACAAATTCTGGTTCAAGATGCAATTGAAGGAATGTCATGGCAGTGGCACTTCTCTGGAAGCGAAAAAGTGTCAATTCTATATAGGTTTGGAGCCGCTCTGGGCTTGGGGTTGCTTAGCGTAAGACCGCTAGAACGCAATTAATGAGCTATTGAATTACGTTTGGAGTGAATAACGACCTCGGCCTGGTCAATAAAACTGATGATTCTCATTGCGCCGGAGCACTTGGGGCAGACAAGAGGGTCTGCTCCATAGACCTTTTGGATGAAGTGGGACCAGCGTCTATTGGAGGCTGCTGGCTATCCTCTCGCATGGCCGCCTGGCTTTTTCGATCGGGACAAACACGGCTGTCCGGTATCTGCCTCATTCGAATCGGTTTTCCGTCGTCGGAGTCGTCCTCTCAATCTGTACCAATCTCTGGTAGGCGCCTGCTTCAGTTCAAGTTTAGTTTTATGCGTTTGTAGCCTAAAACCATCATCTTGAGGAGAATTAAACCGTCTCGAAAGCGATTAATATTGGTGCTGCCATAAGTACGAGATCTGTATCGAATAGGTATGTCAACTATACCGAGACCGAGAAGTGCGGCAGGAAACAATAATTCGAAGTCACCAAACGGATCGAAATCACCAAAGTCCTCACGCCAGCTAATCATACGTTGATAATCATGTCGCGCTAAAAGTTTAGTACCGCAAAGAGAATCACCTAGCCTGCTATCTAAGACCCAGCCTAAAGCGCGAGCGAAGAAAATATTAGCTAACCGATTTAGAAATCGCATGGCTTGTCCTTCCATAGGGTACACCAAACGAGATCCGTTAATGAAATCGGCATGTCCGTTACAATAAGCTGAGTAGAAACGGCCTAGATATTCAGGAGACATTGTGAGATCCGCATCCAAAACAGTAAGCAATTCACCTTTCGCCTTGGCAAATCCCAAACGTACAGCATCACATTTTCCGAAACCTGTCTGCTGATATATTTTTATGTCAAACTTATGTTGGTACTTAGGTATTACTCGTTGAATTTCGTCCCAAGTTCCATCATCGGAATTTCCTTCGACAAAGATGATCTCTAATGAACAAGGTAAGTCAGGCATACGCTTTAGCACGTTTGCGATGGTCCCGCGCGCGTTACGCGCAGGAATAATGCAAGACAGGGATGGATTATTATTCGTTTCAGGGATTACCGGCTGTAGTACTGCAATGTAGGTAAAACTAAACCAGCGAAGTATCGGAATTGATGTCAACGCATGATTCAAGAAGTCGCCAATACCAAAGAGATGCCATGGAATATAAGCAACCATCCTTGTTCGGACTATATTAAAACCCGTAAGTTTAACTATATTTCCTAAATCGACACGTGTAACAAACGTCGTCGGAACTGGTCCTTTACGCAGACCCAGAAGGTTAGCCAGACTGTATAACCAAGCAAGGTAAGGGTTATACATAACAAGAATTACTCGAGATGTTCGTGACAATAATGGTTTCAGTTGGGACATTAGACCATCAATATCGTCATGGTGATTCAATACCCCATTGAGTAGAATGGCAGTTCGTCGCTCTCTTTCACTGGATAAATTCGGAAATATTTCTTTTTCGGTTACCACTGACTTTTGAGGTGTTTGAAGTAAATCCAGAATAGCGCCAGAATCTTCCTTCCTGGGACGCCATTGAATTACGCAATCATAATATCTTGTTAATGTGGATAGTTCGTCGGCAATCAATTTGCTAATATAGATTGCACAGCTTGATAGTTTCCTATTGTTTTTCATAAGAAAGCATGGAAATCTGCAACTTTTAGCTATCCGCAATGAATATCGAGGTACAGGGTACGAGATGGTGTATTAATGGGCTTCTTGCAAAAAAACGAAACTAACGAAGATAAAGCGATTTTACTCGCTACACTTATTGTAGTGTTGTTGGCAGTGTTGATTCGTATTCATCATCTCGATTTTGAAAGTCTTTTCATGGATGAATTGAGACAAGTTTCTTATTACCCCCATAGCCTCAGTCAAATAGTTACAGATGCCGCAACCCAACAACAGCCCCCACTTGACTACTGGATCGGGCATTTCTTTTCAAAATTGTCCTATAGCGATTTTATGGTTCGTTTACCAGCTGCGTTGTTCGGCGTCGGTTCTATTTTACTAATGATGCTTTTGATTGCGAAAGTCACAAACTGGCCTACTGCATGGGGCGCTGGCATCATACTTGCAGTGCTGCCGTATCATATTTATTTTTCTCAACATGCGCGCCCATATTCAATAGCAATATTCTTTACTCTAGCTACTTTGTATACATTACATTTGGTTATTACTTGCTCTAGAAATCTATGGATTTACGTTTTGCTGTTTCTCGCAACTACTACATGCTTTTTGTACTCTAGAACGTTGGCGCCACTTGTCACGGTAGCAACCTTAACAGCTATTTTCTTATTTGTAATCGTTTTGTCTTTTACCAAAGACAGGCAATATCTCGCTGGAATAAAGGACCGTTTTATCTTAGCACTATTTTCCGTCCTTATTTCTTTAGTTTTTTACTTTCCTGTATTAAACAAAATCCTCTCTCCAGGTCGTCGATACGCTGACAGCCCTCAGGAATTTCAGATATCTACCATATACAATGGTTTAAAGAGTTTGTCCATGACGCCTATTTGGGAGTCGTATGTAACTCAATTAGAACCGCTTGGAATTATTATATTGCCCTTTATTCTTATTGCGCCATTTCTTGCGTGGCGTTCGGGTACATTGAAAAGAAATCCTGTACTCTCGATAATTATCCTGCTGATACCCACTGTAAGTTTGATAAACATCGCCATTTTTCAAGCCAAAACATCACTGCCATTTCGACCTC
>JAZFYO010000024.1:0-4833 GCA_036443615.1 Binatia bacterium
GTCCTGTTAGAGGCCTGTTAAGAATCAAACAAAGTAAGCCAGGACTGACTTTTTTCCAATCCTCGCGTAATTCACAATACTGACGGAATGCCCCGCCTAAACCTAGTATTTTTCCCGTTGCCAGATACCCCTCATAGTATATAATATATGGAATATACCAATCAGGCCGATCATACTGATTGCACACATGCCAGAGGAGCTAGGACCCCAAGAGCTGACCTCTGATGAGGTTTGGCTGCTCAAGTTGATCTCGACGGGAAAATCGAAGACTCCCTCAAAGGTCAACGCGGCTGTCAAGACGGTCAGAGGGTTCCAAGACTTTCAGGCCATGCTGAGCTCGCTTCGGCAAAGAGGGTTCATCTATTATAATGATTGGAACGACTTGGTAATAGCTTTACCCAAGGCCTACCAGTATTTGGCTACCTATGAGGCCCGCTCAGAAAAAAAACCCGCGGCTGAGTTCGTGGCCGAGCCACAATTTCTTTTGCAAAGCCCTCACCTGACGAAGAAGAAAACCACGAGCAATGCAATAAGAAGCAAGAAAAGTCCGGTCAAAAAGTAGGCGATGGAAAGTTTGTGCGCACGAGCGTACAGGCGAAAGAGAATGGCTGGATTCGCATCAACGTCCGCGTCAGGGCAGAGAGGCGAGCAGGGCAACTATTGGTAAAGGAAGAGCCTACCAAGGATGAGGGCTGAGGGGTAAGGGAACCTGCGGCGGTGTCTACACAAGGGACCTGAGTGAACGAAAACGGCGGCCCGATGTGGACCGCCGCTCTAGGCTAACTGGCCTTGACGCCCCTCTTTTAATCACTAGTTCGACAGAGGCGGATATGAGGCAATTCTAAATGGGCTGGAACCCTCTCTGGGCTTGGGTTTGCTCCGTTTTGGACCGCCAGGACGCAATTAATGAGCTATTTAAATGCGTCTTGTCATAGACGGCCTGAATAGGCTGACAATACGTGCAGTGTTTGTCCCATCTGGGCAGGGATAACCGGCGCCGCCCTCTTTAAGAAACCTCTCCCGGCGCCGGCCTGGCAGGAAAAAAGGGCATGGATCCCCGTTCCGGTGCCCAAGTCGAGGACCAGGTCCCCCGCTTTTACCGTTTGGAAGATGGCCTGCCGATAACGGCTTTGGCCGAGTTTGTCAGAGGCCAGTAGGCAATGTTGCTGAACAGTGTCCATGCTGTTAATGCTCCGCGCCCCATGCCTCGGTGCCAGAAGCCCATGCGGGTCGGATCAAAGTATCCTCACGGCCTCTTTGAACCGCCTCCGTCACCCTTGGTGCCTGAAGACCCTTGTGTCAGCTTTTGCACATCCCCGTATTCGACAAGTCGTGGTGTGGAATAGGGTTTTTTCTGCTTCTTCTCTTCTTGATTCCTTTGGTGCATCTTTCTGTGGTCCTCTCCCTTAAACTTTGTCATGAGGTCCTCCTTTCGTTAAATTCTTTCCGATACCAAAGCTCCAGCCCGATAATCACCGACAGTGGAGCCCAATTCTCCTAGAAGAATGACATATTACGCAACTTTAGTGCCAATTAAGGGGGAGATTTATAGGGCACCAGCGGCACCAGAACAGTAAAAAAACAGTGATAACTGCAACCCCTCCCCGCACTACCAGATTCCGGTATGGATTATCTGGATCCAATAATGCCCCTGTGCTATATTCAAGCGGTCCATACTATTTCTTCCCCCTCCTACCTCTTTTCATTACTCGTTACCGCTACTTAAGTTGGTCTGTTAGAGGCCGAGCGGCTGCGGTTCGAGGCTTTCAAACGCTCTATTGGCCGAAATACAAAACTTTGGAATCAGTGTCCTTATTTGTACCTAAATGTCTTCCTACGTTGTTATTGAGTATATAGTTAGGTTTACTTTGAGACAGACTTCTCATACTTGCAGAGGCAAACTCGCTGTGATTATTGAAAAGTCAACGGATGCGGCTGGCTAACAATAAAATTCAACCCGAACACCTAAGCGGCGCGATTTTCAACGGTACTACGCCTGAGAAGCCCCTCAAAAATCAGTCGTCCAAAGCTGGCCCCGGTGTTGGGTTAATTTTGGGCGTTAGACTTCCCCAACAGAATTGCCCTCAGAACGCACTTAAACGACGCTTTAATTGAGTCTTGGACAGCTTATTGTCGGATTAGTCCTTTAACCACATCCCCCCTTTTGGGGCTGTCAACCTGACCCAAGTTCCCCCGTCAAAACCTCGTCAAAACAAATTCTCCCTCGACCTGCTCTTCGTGCACCTAGTGCTATTTAATGCCCTTGATGCCCATTGACCTAAGTGCATAAAAAAACAGGGAGTATGGCTAACTCCCTGTTTTGTCGTCTCTTCGTTATTTTGCTGGCCTTCGCTTTCGAGTCAAGCGCCTTCAACCGGGCTCGGCCACCTCTCCGCACACCCTTCACATAACGTCCGGGCTAGGCGTGAGCCCTTCCGTTCTGTCTGAGAGAACTAAAAAACCCTTTCAAGATCTCGGCACACTCCTCTTGCAAGACACCACCAGTTACCGACACACGGTGGTTTAATCGGGGATCATCACAGAGATTGTAAAGAGATTCCACGGCCCCGCCCTTCGGATCCGGGCATCCAAAAATTAGGCGAGACACCCGCGCCTGCAAAATCGCCCCCACACACATAACGCACGGTTCCAGGGATACATAGAGTGTGCTCTTCTCAAGCCGCCAGGAGTTTAGGGTTGACGAGGCATCCCGTAGCGCCAGGATCTCCGCATGACCCGTGGGCTCCTGTAACTCCTCACGCCGGTTATGCCCCCGACCAATGACTTCTCTTCCACAAACGACCACAGCGCCAACTGGAACCTCAGCCTTTGCCAACGCATTTCCGGCCTCTTTCAAGGCTAGTTCCATATAGTGTCGATCTTCAGAAGTGGTGTCTGAGAAAGAGTGTTTCATAGATTCAGACCCACCATAACACAAAATTCCCCATGAGAAAATTAAGCCTGGGACCTTGATAGCAAAGTTTGATTGTTTGCCGGGTGAGGCGCTCGGCAGGGTCCTACCCCTCTCGTCTTGGTGGTGGATAACTCTCTCTTCCCCGGATTAACTGTGTCACGGCCTCATTAAATGGAGTCGGGATACCCAGCTCCGCTCCATATCTCCAGATCTTTCCATTGAGGGCGTCGATCTCGGTCCGTCGCCCCCGTTCCAGATCCTGCAGCATCGAGCTTTGATGATCGTATGTGGCCGGTAGCAGTTTGCCGTAGAACAGCTCACGATATTCATCCGCCGATTTCCAGAGCAATCTCACTCCCCTCTTCTGCCCCACCCGAAAAACCTCATCGATGATGCGATCCATGATCGCCTTAAGTCCCTGTTCTTCACCGAGGGCCCCATAGTGAACCCTCAGTATGGCCCCCAGGGGATTGAGCGGTGTATTGTATAAAACCTTGGCCCAGAGGTGTGGCAGTATCTGGTCTGTCGGCTCGCACGGAATCCCCACGCGACTAAACTCCGAGGTCCAGAACCGGGTCAGCTCCATGGAATAGGTGGAGCTGGAATCGAACGGTCCGATAACCACCGGGGCAGCATAGACCGTGACCGTCACCTTGCCCGGACCGGGGATCCTTGCTCCTATAGGAACGCTCCCCCCCAGACTTCTCTCCGGGCCAAAAACCTCAACCAGGGTCTCGAGGTTTCCCAATCCGTTCTGGAGAGCAATGGCGAGCCCTCTCGGCCCTAGGTAAGGGGTGACTTCATGAACCATCTGCCTCGTGTCGTATGCCTTAACTGAAACCAGGACTAAATCATAAGTCTCAGAGAGGTCGGCCACGCTTGTGGCAAGTCGGAAGCCCTCTGCCCGGTGGTCCCCCCAGATGCCGCTAATTTCGAGTCCAGAGGACTCGATAGCCCTGAGATGCCAATCGCGTCCGAGCAGGGTAACTTCGTGACCGGCCTCTCTGAGCAGTCCGCCGAAAACCGAGCCGATGGCCCCGCTTCCAGCGATAAGGATCTTTGGCTTTGAAGGGATCAAGACCAGCTCTACACGGATGTCATTCAGATAGATTCTAACGCAGCGTGCGCCTCATTTTCCAGGGCCATCACCTTGTCCGGTTATTTTCTTGTTGACCTTTCTAAGATGTTACCTTAAATTTCTCCGCAAAGGGCGGTCCGTGAAATTTTCTAAAACCACCCCTGCAGTTGTCCTGTGGGGAATCACCTTCTAATCCATCTCTGCCCTCGAGCTCCTCCGATCCGGGAATAAACTAGGTAAAAAATGAATTTACGCGCCTATTGGGAAGCCAAAGCACAAAGGAATCCTTCCAAGATCTTTCTCTATCACGACGATGAGAAGATCCCGTATAGTGAGCTCGACAGAAAAATCAACCAGGTAGGAAATGGACTGATAGAGCTCGGAGTAACGAAAGGCGACCGAATATGCCTAATGCTGCCGAATATCCCCGAGTTTCTATACTGCTGGTTTGGTCTCCTCAAGACAGGCGGTGTCCTCGTCCCCATCAACACAAACTTCAAAGCCAATGAAGCTCAGTATGTCGTGAATCACTCCGAGGCAACCGGCCTTGTTGTCTCGGCCGAGCATCTCCAGCTGGCCCTTCAGGTACAGAAAGATTGCCCTCATCTAAAGTGGATCGCCTGCGTCGGCCTGGAAGAGAATCAGCTGCCCCGACAGGTGATCCCCTTCCAACAACTGTTGAGCAACATGCCGACTGAATTAAAAGAATTTGATCTTAAGGAGGACGATCTTGCCTGCGTCATTTATACATCGGGCACCACCGGCTTCCCCAAAGGGGCCATGCACCCCCATAAGAATCTCCTGATGACAGGTGAGGCCTTCCTGATACGAGCCCAAGTCG
>JAZFYO010000025.1:0-2219 GCA_036443615.1 Binatia bacterium
CTGAAAATAGTATCATCTATTTGTAGTTTTTCAGTCCCTTCTCTTTGCGTGGGGCCGTAGCTCAGCTGGGAGAGCGCTAGAATCGCACTCTAGAGGTCGTGGGTTCGATCCCCATCGGCTCCACCAATATTTTCTTAAAGTATTTAGTGGCTTAGCCGTCTTCACGATTTCACCGTTTTCCCAACTTTACGGAAATTGTCCGAGTTCTGTCCGAGTTCTCGTACTAGCCTACTTTTTCCCCTCTCATTTTTGAAATGCTGACTACCCTCGGGCTCTGAGACTGCCCGGCTATGTAGGTCTGCAACTTCTCCGCTCCCTGAGCCAGGTCCGCCTCGTCCACGATGTTATAACGGTCAAAAATGTTTCGGGTCTTATGGCCGCTAAGCTTCATTGCTACCCGCTCTGACGTTCCACCTCTTATCATGTTGCGGATGGCGGTCCTTCTGAGATCATGGACAATATTCCCGCCAATCCCCGCCGCCCTGGTTGCCGTTTTCCATGCCTTGCGAAAATCCCCAATTGGTTGACTGTTCAGATGGAAGACATATGGACATTCGGGCCGTCTCCCCTTATTGGCTCTCTCAATGACTTCCAGGAGTTCACCGCTGAGGGGCAAGAGCCTACCGTCTTTGTTTTTGGAGATTTCCGGTCTGAGTCTTACCACCTTGCCCGCCAGGTCCACGTCCCGCAACTCCAGTGCCCTCATCTCGCTAACTCTCCACCCGCTAAGGTAGAGAAACGTCACGGGGTCTTTGAGATGTTCGGGTAGGCCGTCTCTCAAAGCCAGAAAGCTCACGTGATCTAAAAAGCCTTGCCTTACGTTATTCTCCTCCAGGCTTGGAATATGGGGCCGTGATGAGAGCTTCGCTGCCTGTATGGCCAGGGAGTACATGCGCTTTAGGGCTGCCAGTTCCCGATTGATGGTGGCGTTACTGGCCCTTTCTGCCTGCCGGCAGGAAATGTGAGTTTTTATCCGGTCGGTTGTAATGTCCAAGGCCTTATCCAGGCCAAAGGATTGTCTTAGGTGGCGAACGGGAAATTGAACGGCAGAAATAGACCTCTTTGCATTGACCCGATAATCACATAGCAGACCTTCGGCTAATTCCTCAAAGGTAACCTTCTCCTCTACCGGCCCTATCAGCTTCCCTCTGCCCATTTCCCCTACACGCTTTTTCAAAAGCCTTCGGGCCTGAGCCTCGCTCTCTGATTGAGAACTTTCCCGGTACTCCTTCCCCCTGTGGGAGTATGCGATCCACCAAGTGGATCCCCGCTTGAAAACTCTTCCTATGCCTCTCATTTCTTCCCCCCTCCTTTCTTGCGGCTTAGATATTGCCTTATCGCCTCTTCGATGAGGCCCCGGACAGCAATATCCTCGTCTACCGCTAAATGTTGCAGCTCCCGGTAAAGCTCCTTCGGCAGCGCTATCGTGGTAGTGAACATCTCCGTACCCTCCTTTCTCCTTGATTTTTTCATACTTCTATATATAAATAGGAATATACTAAATTTCAAGGGGCAAATAGAGGCTAGGAGATTTTTTTTGCGGCAAGATATTTCTGAATTCCCTGGTAAGAAAAGCGAAGCACCCGAGGGGCCAGCTTGCGGGTAAAGGGTAGACTGCTACCATGGCGATAAAGCCAGTCCGGAGAGACGGAAAGGATATCGGCTGCTTCCTCTGCGTCCAGGAGGCGGTCCCCCTCATGGTGGCCAGTCTGGTTTGCCGCCTGGATCTCCTCCCGGATGATCCGCCTAAGCAGTGCCTCAAGGGCGTTTTCTAAGGGTGTGGCGTTCTCGGTCATAAAATCCGCTTTAACCGATCCCAGACCTTTACGATCCTGACGAGCTGATCCAAGGGAATGGGCGCCAGTTCACCAACCCTAACCGCACTGTCTCTTAATTTCTGTCGTCTGGCAGAATAATCCCTTTGCCCATTCCGTGCTTCCTGTAACTCAGCTACCCGACGCAAAGCCCAATGATCCAACCGGCATTGACTGCAACAGAACTTCCGTGCATGAACAGCTTTGGGATGGGTTACCACTGGGGAGTCGCAGTAAGGGTTAAGACACCTCTTGGATACCCCCCGTTTATGTTCATTCTGCATCGTTAACGGTCAAACAAGGAACGAAAGACCCTGGTTAAAGCAAATGCCTATGGAGGCCCTTTTAGTGTCTCGCAAACCCGCGTTGGGCTTGAATCCCCTGGAGGCACTTTGAGGGGTTCTT
>JAZFYO010000026.1:0-2001 GCA_036443615.1 Binatia bacterium
AAACCAGCGTTGTCCAAAAAGGATTGAGAGGAGGTGGTTTATGAGAAGAGGAATAGCCCTCTGCATGCACAGACTTGCCCGTGTAGGGGGCCACAACGAGAAGGCCCGTTTCCAGATTCTCCGCTAAAAGATAGCCTGGAAACGGGCCGTGGTAAGCCCCCCTTTCGGGGGCGCATGAGGCATTATAGCTATTTAGTAATCTTTGTCCAGCGGGCTTTTGCAGCTTTCTTAGCAATCTCCCTGCGTTTTCTAGCCGAAAGTTTGTCCGCTCTAGCTCTCCCGCCTTTCAAGCCGCCTAGTCTTCCGAGAGTAACGGCAGCGGGGTTCTTTCCTTCAGTTGGCTCTCCCGTAGCTTGGGCTACAATCTGCGCCGCCAGTACGTTTGGGTCTGTGCTTGACCGCTTTGGCATACCTTCATCGTGCCAGATCGGGCCTCGATTGTCTAGCCCTGCTTTGGATTCTAAGATTCAAACTGACCCACTACCGTTTTCCATGCCATGGCAGGCTGCAAGTGGTGTGCCTCGAGGCTTAACCAGAAAGGCAATCGGGGATTCAGTCAATTTCTGGTAGTGGGGATGGGACTTCTGAAGGACGCAGATTGGCTGCCTCCTGAAGGCAAAAAAAGAGGGAAAGCTGGTCAACTTTCCCTCTTCAAGCGTCGGGTATTGGTCTCAATAGAGTCGAACTTGGGCTGGCAACCTAACGCCCTAGTGTGGACTCCAGGATGCCTGCCCACAGTTGGATTGAGCAATGAGGCTGCCAAAAAGACGCCTTTATCGACTGAATGTATTTTCCCTCTAACCTATTGAAAATGCTATACATACTTAGTCAGAGACAATTCCCATTGGCTTTTCCCCTTGGGTCCTGAGTGCTTCGGATTCCATTCCACAGAATCGAATCCGAAATATGGAAGTATCTCGCGTTTCGCAAGGTTCAACCCCGGGTGGAAAACTCAGAGGGTCTACCACAATTCTTGAGGTCCTCGTTGGACGCGAAACCTCCCGCCGTTATAATGGTTGTAATGCTTGAGATACATCATTGCCCCTACTGTGGTAAACCACCGCGGCAGCAGGATAACCGGGATTGGTATTGCGAGAGCTGCGATCTGACCTTCTACGTTGTTTTCACCGACGAATACCGCATCGATGAGGCATGACGTTTGAGGTCACGGGAGACCCGGGGTCCCCGAGGCCCGCTTTATTTGCAGGCTCGGTTTTTCAACCAGACGGCCGGCAGGACGCAAGGGGCGGGATTAAACCGGAAGGCTTAAACGACTTTGATGACCATCATGACCTTGTCATCGTGAAGGGTTCCATGGCGGGAAAACTCGCCCACGTCGGCGCCGATCCTATCCACGATTTGCTGTGACTCCTCGGTTCTTGACTGGCGGGCCATTTGAACCATGCGGTCGCTTCCGTACTCCTCCTCTTTGGCGTTCATGGACTCGGTGATGCCGTCTGTGCAGAGTAGCAGGAGGTCGCCTGTCTGGAGAGACTGCTGGCCTCTCTCGTACCGCATGTCCTCGAAGAGTCCGATGACGGTTCCCCCCTCGGAGAGAGCGAGCGGGTCCGCGCCCTCACGGATCAATAGGGGAGGCACGTGCCCGCAATTGATGTAGTGGATCTTCTTGCGTCCGGTATCGATCATGCCCAGGAACATGCTCAGGTACCGCTCCCCGCGAGTGTGCTCCAGGATCATGCGGTTCAGGGACTCGGCAATCCGCTCAAGCGAGTGCAGGTGGTTGATGAGGGTGCGAAGCGTCGCCTGAAGATTGGACATTACCAGGGCGGAGCTGACCCCTTTTCCCTGGACATCAGCCACGACGATCAGCAGAGTTTGCGGTCCCAGGCTCAGGAAGTCGTAGTAGTCTCCCCCCACCGTAAGGTAGGGTTCGTTCAGAACCGCGATGTCAAACCCGTCGTAGGCCGGAACGGTTTCCGGCAGCAGGCCGCGCTGAATTCCCTGGGCTACGTCGAGCTCCTGTTGCATTCGCTGCTTTTC
>JAZFYO010000027.1:0-4707 GCA_036443615.1 Binatia bacterium
TAGGCACAAAGAAGGCCCGCGATGCCGCGATCGAGTTCCTGGAAAAGAAGGGCCACAAGGAGCTTGCCCAAAAGCTCCGCCCAGACTACAGGCCCCAAAGGAAACACCTGTATGGTTACTTACCTTGTCCCGCAGTTCCCCTCGCGGCATCAGCGTAGAAAGGAGGTAAAACCATGATCAACGTCTACATCGACGGCTCCAGCAAAGGAAACCCGGGACCCGGAGGGGCAGGTGTCGTGATCGGCACCGGTGATGAGATCCTCTCCCTGCACGGAATCCCTCTCGGGCACGTCACGAACAACCAGGCAGAATTCCTCGCCCTCAAGCACGCCCTTACCCAACTTAAAGAGCATCTCCTTTCCGGCTCTCCCATCAGCATCCTTACGGATTCGACCCTCGTCGTGGGTGTTTTTTCCCAGAACTGGAAGGCCAGGGCAAACCTCGACCTGGTAGTGGAGATCAAAGTGATCCTGAGAGAATTCCCTCGGGTGACCTTCACTTACGTGAGAGGACACAACGGCGATCCGGGGAACGAGCTTGCGGATTCGCTAGCGCAGGAAGCGGCTGAGTCGCAAAAAGGAAAAAAGAGGTAACAGACGAGGACAACATGAAGGAAGTATTCGGAGATCTGTGGGAATTTAATGGCCACTGAACCTCGAACTCTTGATGCTTTGCCGGGAAGCCACCCTCGCGACTCATATAAACTGATAGAAAGGAAAACATGAAATCTGGAGAAAACATTAGGACCATTACGCCCATCCGATCGCAACGAACCGGGCTTATGCTGCCAAGAGAGGGGGTCTTTATAAGCGCGACAGAAAACATCGGGAGGACCTTAATCCTGGTAAATTTCGGAGGTGCCGGATGGGAATACCTATTCCCGGACGAGATCGAGCCTGAAAAAGGGAATCAGTGCCGACCAATCGAAATTGAGAAAAGGAGGACACAGTATGGTTAACAAGATCATTCTAGTTGGGAATCTGGGCAGAGACCCCGAGACGCGCTACACCCCAAACGGTAAAGCGGTAACGAGATTCTCACTAGCCACCTCTAACAAGTGGGTAAACACTGACGGAGAAAAACAGCAGGCCACGGAATGGCACACCATCGTCGTGTGGGGAAAGCAGGCTGAGGCATGCGGTCAGTACCTCGAGAGGGGCAGACAAGTCTACGTGGAGGGAAGCCTCCGATACCGCTCTTACGAGGATAAAGAGGGGAAAGAGCGGCGCGTTGCCGAGATTATCGGCCAGAAGGTGAGATTTTTAGGCGGAGGGAACGGGAGAGCCAAGGAAGAAATTACCCACCCCGCTGAGGCAGAGGGAGATGATATCACATTCTGAAGGAGGGAAACGATGCTTAAAGCCCAATGCCCGACCTGCACAAAAAGAAGCATACAATTTCGACTCACAACTGACGATGGTGACCTTGCCGTCGAGACCAAGCCCTGCGAGGCCTGCCGGTACGAGCTCACGGACGGAGAGAGAGCGTGAAAAGTGAAGATTCTAGTAGATGCCATAATGAGAAAAAGCGGGGCCACCAAGGTTGAGGCTTTCACCCGGGCCCTGGCTCTCATGTTGACTTAGACCTCACAGAAGGGAGGTGAAAAATATGAACAAGGTGATTCTCAGTGGCAATCTCGGAAAGGATCCCCGGCCGTTTCAGTTCGCAAACGGCGGGACCAAGGCAAGCTTTCAGCTCGCCGTGGACCGTACCTACCGTGACAGAAACAGCAACCTCCAGAAGCGCACCGACTGGCCCACCGTGGTCCTCTACGGCAGGCAAGCCCAGGCCGCCATCGACTACCTCAAACAGGGCCGTCGAGTTGAGATCGAAGGACGGCTGCAGACCCGTTCTTATGACAAGAACGGCCAGCGCCACTTCGTCACGGAAGTCGTCGCCGAACGGATGAAATTTGTCCCCGGCGGAAACGGGAGGCCCAATGGGACACCTCAGGACAAGCCTCCGCCTCATGAGGAGGTAGTCCTGGACGAGGAGTTCTAGGTTCAAAGGAGCATCGTAGAGAAACCCCATCTTCACAGTTTGCAGACGCCCTTGACACCGGGTCAGGAGTGACGTACAAAAATACAATAAGTATACGGCAAAGGAAACGGCATGCACTCAAAGCTTACCCTCCGTTTGGACAACGAACTCATAAAACAGGCCAAGGCCTGGGCTAAATCCCGCCGCATCTCACTTTCCCAGGCTGTAGGTGAATTCTTCTCGCAATTACGGGGACAAGACAGCACGTCTGATTTAAGCCCATGGACGCGCCGTCTAATTGGTGCAGCCAGGGGTAAGGGAAAAGTCCTGACGGATGAGAGGATCCACCGGGACTACCTTAGGTATCTCGAGTCCAAGCATCGGTGAAGCGGGTCCTTTACGATACCAACGTGCTTCTCGATGTCCTTTTGAGACGAGAGCCCTATTTCGTCGCCTCAGCGACGGCTCTTGACTCAGTGGGACAAGAGAAAGTGGAGGGCTATATCTCCGGCCACGCCGTCACGACCCTTGCTTATTTACTTAGGCGGCAGCTCGGCCAGGCAAGAAGCAGAGCCGTGCTGGTTGATTTGTTGTCCAAAATGCGTGTCGCTCCGGTCACCGATGCGGCAATTCGAAAGGCTCTGTCTGAGCCGTTCGACGACTTCGAAGATGCTGTTTCTCACGCTGCGGCTCAGGAAGCTGGGGTCGTGGTGATCGTCACCCGCAATGCGAGGGACTTCAAGCGGGGCTCTATTCCGGCCGTGCTACCAGAAGCCTTTCGCCCAGAATGAGGCGGAATCCGTAGCCATCCCAAAGAAGATTCCCAGTCCTACCACCCCAGTGAAAGCAACGAGATCACTGAGTGGGCGTCGCACCTTCCATTCAGGCTCACCAAAAAAACAGCTCCCTCGGCGCTATTGATCACCTAACGAGCTAACGAAAAACGGAGAACGAAGAGATGATAAAAATCAATCCGTCTAAGCCCGCTTGTCCCCTATGCGGTAAGAGAAGAGGGACATTCCTCAAGCTATCCCAAGCGCTTCAGAACGTATCTCTCCTCCTGATCGGCCTTCTCAAAGTCGGCATCCTGCTCCTTTTCCTCATCCTTATTGGAGCGGCGCTGATTAAATAAGGCTGTGACCGAACCGATCACAGGGAGACAATTTCAGATGTACAGTCCGAAAATAGACGAGGAGCTCATCCCCAGAATTTACCGGCTGGGCAGGTTAAAGAAAACGCCCATGACACTGCTGGTGAATGAGATTTTACAAAGAGGGCTTTCGGAGATGGAGGAGGAAGAAGGCGGAAATGGGAACGCCCCGATGAATCCAGGAGACCAACAATGAACACTAAGCAACGTGCCTTAACCGAGGCATAACGCGATGCCGCTAAGCTGCAGGGACCGAAGGGAACTGTCAGTTTAAGCGGCCGGTTAGGCTGTAATCTGCTCGTAGGAAAACTGTGGAATGTCGGTTCGCTCGCTGGCGTGCTCAATGGTGATTCCGCAGATATTGCCGTTACGCTCAAGGTCCAGGATCGTGTTTTCATCTAGGTCTCTGGTTTCAGCAACCTCGACAGCGCGAAACTCGATGTACAGGGTATCCGTGTCTTGAAAGTATTTGATCTTCATGGCGTGAACGATCGGTCAAAAAAGGCGTTGTGCACCGTTTCTCCATCCGAAAGCAAAATAACCCTCAAGTACTTTCCGTCCATCTTGGCTATCGGCGCCCATCGTCGAATTCGACCGTCCTTCTGAATCACCTCCTTCACAGAGTGGTCTATAACATATTGAATCCAATCGTCCTGAATTATAGCACGGTCCGAAATACCGCGTGAACTTCACCCGTCACATGCTACATAATCCACGGGAAGAGTCAAAGACCCGGAGTCACAGCCTAACGGGGCGCGGGATGAGCCGCTTAGGCGGCGTCGCTCGCGGCCTAATCCCGGACGACTCTGTGATCCATTTAAAGCAAAATCGCATGTAATATCCCTCTCTTACAAAAACTATGTCAAGAACTAATTTGCCAGCAAACGCTGCCGCCCAAGCGGCCTATCCCCTAAGCAAATATGGGTCAAGCATTCTCCAACCCTAGTCGATCAGCAGGGCAGTAAACACTAAGACTACCTCACTACCTAATGACTTCTGTCTTCACCTCCGAAAAGCTCAACCCGGAGCAGAAGGCCGCCGTCAAGGCCACAGAAGGTCCCTGCCTGGTCGTAGCCGGGCCGGGATCCGGAAAGACCCGCACACTCACCGCCAAGGCCCTGCACATCCTGCGGAACCACCCCGAGAGAAAGATCCTCTGCATCACTCACACCCGCAAGGCTGCCGATGAGATGCGGGAACGGATAAGAAAACATCCCAACACCCCGGCCATAGAAATTTCCACCATCCACTCCCTCTGCTACAGAATCCTCAGAAAAAGGCTCGGTAAACCGATCAGGATCGTCTCGGACTATGACCACGCAGCCATCGTGAGGATCGCGGCCGAAAGAGCCTGCCTGGAAATCGAGCAGCGCCAAGCGGCCACACTCATAAGCCACGCCAAACTCGGCCTGGTCAAAAAAGAGGGCGAGATAAAAAAACTCCTTCAAAGATACGAAAAGCTTAAAGGAGATAGACTCGACTACGACGATCTCCTTCTTCATGCGGTAAAAAAACTAAGGCAACACAAGGGACGAAAAAAGACCTGGACGCACATCCTGGTGGACGAGGCTCAAGAC
>JAZFYO010000028.1:0-2999 GCA_036443615.1 Binatia bacterium
GCCGTCTTTTCCGCCTCCTCGATGATGGCCGCTATTTCCGTGGCGGCCTGGGAGGCCCGCTGGAGCATCTCGCTCGTGGTGAGCTGCTGTCCTTCCCGTCTGAGTTTTTCCAGTTCTTCTCTGGCGCCGTCCAGGAGCTCGAGTACCTTAGCGAGCCCTGGATCCGTCATGGAGAGAATGACCTGCCGTACGGTGACTTTTTCCTCCGGCTGGTGCCAGAGGGTGGAGGATAGGACCTCAAGGTCTTGGTTTTCCACGGAGTCTCGTCCCTCAAGCGCAGCCGAAGCCTTGAGCACTCCGATAGAGTCAATCCATCTGCGGTTTGAGCTTCTCACTCCGGCGTCGTGCATTTTCTCCCTGAGATCCGTAATGAGGTCTTTGATGTTGGCTGGAACTTTTACTTGTTCTTGGCTTTTCCAGAGATCCTCAAGCTCGCACTTCGGCACCTTGGGCGGAGGGTTCCCGTTTCGGTCGAGTACCTTGCGAAATGTATCGTTGAGTTTGTTGAACGCGGGGGTTGCAGGCGGAGGTTTACTTTATGAGGGCTTGGTGGATGTTTTTTCGGAGGCCTTCTATGGAAGCCGAAAGAGTCTTAAGTCCTTTCGGAGGTGTCTTGAAGTTTCTCGTCCTTTTAAAAAACTCCGCAGTTCATCCCATGCTTGAAGGGGTGGGCTTTCTCGGACAGTTTTTGTGAGCTGGAACGAGATAAGAACTATTTCCGTGATTTATCCTATCCTTGAGATCTTTCGCTTTGTAGCTCTAAGTTTCAAGACTACGACCTGCTCACCCCTGGCCTTTAACTTGTTTAACATCTTCCTATTCTCCTTCTGCAAGGATGGATTTCCTTCAGGAAGGATAACTAGCGAGGCATTGCGTGGCACTTCCTCGAGGATATCTGGATGGTCAAAGGCATATTTCATAAACTCGTCTAAAAGATCCAGGTTTTTTTTCACTACGGAATCCTTCTTCATCTGTTCGACTCCTTCTCATAGCCATAACGATACCACCGCCAAAGACTCTTGAGGTCCTGAATGGCAAAAGTAAAGGCAAAATTCAAATTAGGAAAATCGAGTGGCTGCTTATCAACTGAACCATCCGGGTGCAAGATGTCCTTATGGGCAAACTTATGAGCAGTATCGTACCGGACAATCGCTTTCCATTGACCCTGAATCAGAGCCTCATATTGGACAACAAAGGTGAGAATTCTGCCCCCTATTTTGGTTGCCTTTACCCTCAGACGGTCTTCCAAATCTGACGATAGTTGATAAAAAAATTCAATTTCATTCACCTAGCACTCCCTGGTGCATCCCTGGTTTCTTCAGCATCTAATTAATTTTATTCGGAAAGGGGAGAATTAACAAGTGTTTTTAAACCCAGCTTTCAGTTTTGCTGAGTGCCTTTACATCGACCGTCGATCCCCCCGCGAAAGAGAGAGAGATAAGGGAGCTGTACTTGTCCTTCCCAAGGTTGATGATCTGGCACATTCCGGTGCGGGTCTGATTATCTTTTATGTGGTCTTTTACAGCCGCGGGGCGTTCTGAAGAAGCGTTTCGGCGTCTTGTTCGGTGATTTCTCCGACCGACAGGAATCTTTGGACGATTTTCTCAGGCCTTGGTATTCCTGCGTAGGCCCCGTAGCCGTTCCTTCTGAGCCATTTAGTAACCTTTGCAATTGTGCGGATGCATTCTGATCCTGCGGTGGCTTTCTTGTTTCCGTCCAGTGCTTCCAGCGGGAAGCATCTGGTGATTTGCTCCTTCCCGCAGAAGTCGCATGACTCGTGTGGATCAAGGTAGGGCTTGAGGGGGATCATCACCCCACCTTTTGGCAGGAGTTCTCTAGTTTTCTGCAGGCAGCGCTTCCAGTACCAAAGGCGGTAGCCGACAGGGATACGCTCGCAGCCAGAGGATCTCTGTTTAAGGCGTGTTCTTCGAGTGGTTTTTCTATGCTCGGTTCTCTTCACCTTTTTTGTGACTCGGGAATGTCGAGAACGCTCTTCCCTGCCAGTATGTGGCCGTTGCAGCACCCTTTTGCCTTCATTTCCTCTGGATGCCCGCAGTCCTGGATGATGCCGTCTACAACCCATACCTGGAGGGAATAATCGTAGCCGTTCCACACGCGCCCGTGTTTGATCTCGTCTCCGCTGAGTCTGGTCATGATGCTTTTTCCTCAGCACTCCTTGTACCCGCACTCCGCGCAGCGCAGACAGCCTTGCTGTGTAATAAGGGAGGCCTGCTGGCAGTTCGGGCAGAAGTCGTCGGCGTTGGACGCGGCCGGCAGAATTAGTTGTGGGGGAGAAAGCCTTTTTTCTGCGATATCAACGATTGGGTGGTTTTCCGATCCATTCTGGGAAGCCTCCAGATAGCGGGTCAGCGCCTTTGCGATTGCGTCCGGCATGGATCTTATTCTTTCCGGTCCGAAACCGGTGGAGCGGGATCCTCCGATGTGTTGGAGCTGTTCAATGACCTCTCTGAGCCGCTCCTCCCGGGTCATGGGTGAGGGAAGGCGCAGAACGACGGACAAAAGCCTTCCTATGGCCTCGGCATCGGCTTCTAGGTCGGAGCCGGCCTTGCCCAGTCTCACGAACACCTCGAACGGCTCTTTGGGATTTGCGTTCGAGTAGTTGACGGTGACGAAGGCGGTTCCCAGAGGGGTTGTTTCTCTGGTCGTCACGCCGTTTAGGGTCACCGGCCGCGGTGTTACGACTGTCGGCAGGATCTCAACCTGGCTGTTTTTCGCTTCCTTCTCGGTGATGAGGATTCCTTGCCTGGATCCCTCTCGGTAGACCGTGATGCCTTTGAGGCCGTGCGCCCATGCCATGCGGTAGATTTTGTCGACAGTTTCCAGCGAGGTCTCTTTTGGCAGGTTGATCGTAGACGAAATGGCCTGGTCGATATGCTTCTGGCAGGTCTCCTGCAGGAGCACTCGTTTCTCGGGGTTTATCGTGTGGGCGGTGACGAAGTAGGGCGGGAGAGGATCTTTTTCACTGCCCCCATTGGACT
>JAZFYO010000029.1:0-3025 GCA_036443615.1 Binatia bacterium
GAAGGTCGCCTTCCCGATGCCGCGGCGGACCATGTTATTTAGGTTGGACATCTCGAACCAGTAGTTTACGATCTCGCCATTTTCGCCTTTGACGTCGACGTAGAGAAACACGTGCGGATTGCGAAACAAGAATTTCGTCACCGTTCCGCTAACGGAAACTTCCTTGGCATGATCGTACATTGAATGCGAGTGGTGCGACAAAGCCGGTGACACGATGCCCAGCGCCATTGCGCCCGCCAGCAAACCGCTCCATTTAAGATTCTTCATCAATGTTATCCCCCTATCCTCTCCAGGGCCATGTTCCCACATGCGCAGCCATATTCCGCGCAGGCAGCTCAACGGACCCGCTGCTATGGTTCGGACGTACTGGGTGTGACTCCGCCATCTGACTTGCTCCATACTATATAGCACGAAACGCCCCCGCCGCGGGCCCCATCAATCGGTTGTTGAGTAGTCCTAACCAGTCCCAAGGGTAAAGGGATTATCCCTCTCCCACAGAGGGTATCCTATCTCTGCAGACCGATTGTTATTCTTTTGCTCCGGCATTCTTGAGGATTTCAACAACTTCGGTTTGCCCACTATCCTGCGCCTCCATCAAGGCCGTCATTCTATTCTTGGCATTGGCATTCAGTTCTGCGCCCGCTTCAAGCCAGGCTTGCACGGTAGCGGTGTGGCCCTTCTCTGCCGCAAACGACAAGGCCGGCACTCCATCATTGTTTTTTTTGCATTGACATTAGCCCCTGCAGCGAGCAAGTCCAGCACGGCAACGGTGTCGCCCGCCAGTGCTGCGCGAATCAGCGCTAGGTTAGCAGCCCTTGTGCAGGCTAGGAGCCGGATAAGAAGGGCAAGAAGCAGGAGTCCTTTGCAGGCGTGTCGCATAAAGTCTCCTCAACCGGAATTAACTTTTTGGCCTTACGGCGGTTGACAGTATAAACCCATTGACCTTCAAATGAGCACTTCAACATAGCGGACTGGCATCCTGCCGATCATCCCCGATGCCCGAAGTTGTGACGCATGGCAGGAGACCGAGCGTGTGGGGATGCGGTTACTGCCATCTTCCGAACGGACAGGGTCGCCCTGAGAACGCCGGTCTTGCAGGGCTTCCTGCCGGCTATATCGCGCAGTAGATGGCCGAGTTCAAGAACGACTTTAGAAAGAGTTCGGAGCCAAGAGTGGGACCTCCGAATTTGATGATCACAATTGCGAAGGCCGCGACTGACGCCGAGGTGAAGGCTGCTGCCCAGTACTTTTCCAGTTTCGCATTCAAACCGTGGATCCGGGTCGTCGAATCGAATACCGTTCCGAAGACCCGCGTCGCAGGAGGTGTGCTCGTCCCCGCCGAGTCTGGCGGCACGGAGCCGATCGGCCAGCGCATCATCGAGATGCCGGAGAATTTGGAACGAACGGAGCATCGGGACTCCAGATCGGGATTCGTCGCCTACGTGCCGGTCGGCAGCATCCAGAAAGGGAAAGAGTTTGGAAAAAGGGGACAGTCTCTCCCTGGCCCTTCCCTTTTTCCAGTTGGAAGGTTTCGGAATTGGAATGTCAGATTTTGAATTTGTCTCGGATTTCGGATTCCCGAGCCCCAATCAAACAACTTCGCATATATTGTTTCTGCAAGAAACAATATATGAAGCACCGTGGCCGCCAGACCGCACGAACGCACGAAACAGAGCAACCAGGCTCAGTGCGACATCGCATAGATCACATAGTTAATGCCGAATTTGTACGCCTCGTTGGACAGGCTGACCGGGAAAAAAGACTGGTCTGACCAGTCCCAGTAGTCACCGATGTCGTTGTTGAAATTGATGATGGCCTGGATGTGACCCTCCTCGTCAAACATCCCGTAGAACTCGGCGGGATAGCCGTAGACGCGCGGAGCGATCATGTCCAGTGTTTCAATTTCGTAAAAACATTGGAAAATGGGATGATCCACGGTAAGCTTTTTCATCTTCCGCTCGGGGAAAACCTTCCTCATGGAGGCCTCAAAGGCCCTCCACTGCCTCGGACCATCAAAGTCATCGAAGATTGCAAAGCCTCCGCGAAGGAAATACTGGCGGAGATTTTTCGCCTCCCTTTCAGTGACCCCCCAGGTACCGGGTTCACTGAAGTAGAGCAGTGGATAGTCCATAATCTTAGGATCATCCAGGTCCACTACGACGTATGAACTGGTGGTGGTCTGAATGCCGGTGACCTCGGCGAGGATTTTCAGGAAATTCCGCTCTGCTCTGGGATAGTCATGGGCCCAGCCTCCCCAGAAGAACCAACCATTCTCGTTGAACCTGACTCGGGCAAACTGGAAATCAGTAGGCTGGTCGGCAAGCTGCTTCTGGTCACGTCGCGGAGAAGCGATCGTGAAGGTCAGGGCCAAGACAGCGCCTGAAATCCAAAACCATGCGGCTCTCCTTCGCATAATGTTCGGCATAGCGACCCCATCACCCCGACTGAAGACGAGCACCACTGCGCGCCTCTCCTGGTGGTAGCTCGCTCGTGACTCTCAGTCGGCATTCTACCTCAACCCCAGTGTATCTTTTCGGCCCAATGGGGACAACCCACACCTTTCCTGAAAACAAGTAGGAAACTGTGGGTTGTCCTCAGCTTTCTCCTCCCCTCTCCTCGCTTTGGGCCTGAATTCCTGGTATATTCCCCTCGCTTCCCCGTCCCCTGGGGCTTCGAAGGGTGAGAGTGAGGCGAATCCTTAAGCTATGATTTTTTTCAAGTTTCTTCTGGCGCCGTTAGTCGGGAGCCGCCGGAGCCGCTCCAGGAGGACGCGAGTCTTGCACTTGGACCCAGGCAGGCATAGCAGTGCCCGACAGAGAGTGAGAAGGCTGGTTTCCGCTTCAAAGCTTTGCCTGTTGTTTCTCGGCCTTCCGCTGTTGGCTCAGGAATCCGCCCCCCAGTACGCAAAAACGTTGGTTGCCGTGCGAGCAGAGGCTGACATCGAAATAGATGGAAGACTCGAAGAGGCTGTCTGGAAAGAAGCCAACCCAGCGACCGGCTTCCTTCAGACGGAACCCTACGAAGG
>JAZFYO010000030.1:0-5913 GCA_036443615.1 Binatia bacterium
CATCCCGCCTTACGACGCGGTCATCCTGGTTAGCCCGGTCCTGGTCCGCAAGCATCCTACCGTCATCGAAGCCCTGCGTGGGCTGGTGGGAACGATCGACGCCGATCGGATGCGGCAGATGAATCTCTCGGTGGACGAGCTCGGACAAACCCCGGCCGTTGTGGCCGCCGAGTTCCTGCGTGAAGGACCTCCGGACCCGTCCCACCGTTCGCAATCGAAATGAGCCAGCCCCTGGACGAGCTTTTCTCGAAACCGATTTCGTAGCGAGATCACAGCCTGTACCTGCCTAGATTACCCAATCAATCAACAATTATCCTTCCGCGTGTCTGGCGATAGTATGGAAAGAAAAAGTTAAAAGTGTCTCCTTTATTTCTCCAAGAGGTCAGATGCAAAAATTTGTCAATTCTTAATGGGCTCGGAGCCGCTCCAGGCCTGGCTTTGCTCCGTTTTGGACTGCCAAGACTCAATTAATGAGCTATTGAATTGCATCTTATGGAACTAGATTGATTGAGAATACAATCAAACGTCAGCAAAAAACACTCCTTGAGACCTCAGGACGAGCATCCGGCAAAGAATTTATTTGCGGCCAGGATGCCAGCTCTTGAGAATTACGTTGCTCCTAGAGTATGTCTATGTCTAGATTCCTCCGCATAGACCGGCTACCCAAGCAGCAACCGTTATTTCCGAAGAGAGTTTCAACTTGGGGGCTCTTGAAATGTCGAAACTTCACTTCATTATTGGCGACACATCCGCGGAAGCCGTTAACCTTGATCAGATAGTCTTAGTTTTGCTGCCAGGAACGATCTGCCCAGCTGTAGTACCCACCTACGCTAGACAACTCTCCCAGGGAGTTAAGGTGCTTCTAAGGCTTGGCAACGAGAAAAACATTTTTGCCGCTCACCTTCTACCCTTGTTGGGCAGTGTCGATGAGAAGATTCTCGCGGCCAAGAAGCGAGAGCTGGACTCATTGCACAGCCAGGTTGAGGCATTTAGTGGGGACATCTGGAAAAGAGCCTCTGTATTTCTTACTTATCTGTCTTCAAACCACTTGATCCACGGAAAACTGTATCCAATTATGGAGCAGCACCGTCGGCAGGCTCCCCTTTCCAACAAGGATATGACTCCCCTTGTTGAGGCTATCTATGGCTCCTTGCGAAGAACAGCCGGTGCGAGTGCATCACATAAGCAGAAAATCCGAACTTACATTCAGAGCGGAGAATACGACACGCAAGTAGTTGAATGGCTTGCAAGTGTTGTTGATCCCAAATTCGGTTTGTTTCTGAGAAAGAGCGCGCTTACCACGGAAATACAGGGGCTTGAAAACCAAACCCGCTCTAAGCATGACCCAACGTTGGAAAAGGACCTAGGTACCGCTCTAGAGGAAATAAAAGCTGGAAAGCCCTGCGATCGGGAAATTCGCGGGGTCAACGTGCAAAACTGGCTGGAGAAAATCGTCGGTGGTGGCGTGCAACAGAGATTTTTCGGGGAGATCAGAGAGGTCAAGGAGGGTTTAACCAAAAAAGGGTGTTTGGTTCTGGAATCATTGAGAAATTTTAGGGACTCAAAAGAACCGGTTCTGAAATTGATACCTCTGGATAGGTTCTCAAGCATCGTGTCTGCGCTGGACAGAGCACTATCCCAGATGGTCGTGGTCTATGCGAATGCGGACCCAGCTATGGAGGCGATGTGGCAAGGCCATGTCATACACTCTTGACTGCTTATCAGAGCCTTTTTAGGCGAAACCGATGCTATTAGAACCCAATACCCCGAGCACGTAGTCGGCATTCCGAACAACCCAGGACTCAATGAAGCCCTGATCTCAAAAGCACGTCAAGCGTATGAGGAAGGTTTGATGGCACGGCTCTGCGCGGAGCATTATGGCTTGGAGGAAGGTACCCTCCGAGACGGTCTGCAAAGGGCAGTGTCGATTTTACAGAGAATATTGCCACTCTTACCGTTTGAAGTTCATCGCCTCGTCGATGCGCTGGAAGCAAGGATTCAGTTACAGAAGATGGCGGACAAGCTACATGCGTCCGGAGGGCTATCAATGAATCACAGGCAGGTCCAGAACTTACGCGCAAACATTGCCACGCAGATAGCACGCGCCCAGCAAACTACTAAATCTTCAAAGGCAAACTTTCACATGGATCCATCCAAGATGTTTTATCTCGATGACTCTTTAATGGGCGAAATTGAAGTCTTATTCGGTCATGAACTTGGATTTCTGAGATCGGTGCTTGCCAAATACATCGACAAACGTAAAGCCGAAAATGATTCATGTTCGACCGTAGAGCAAGACACCCAGACTCAGAAGCACTAATTTCATCACATAGATAAGTTTATTAATCCAGCGTCGGCTGAAGAATAATGTGACTCTGCAGCGCCTGTCTCTCCAGCCGCTTGCAGTCTATTTCAACCGCACAACGACTCGAAGGTCCCTCAATATTGTCCGAATTTGATTTTTTTAATGACATCGGGCTGGTCAATAAAACTGATGATCCGCATATCCCCCGGCATTTGGGGCAGATGAGAGGGTCTGTTTCATAGCCTTGTGTGGGCAACGATTTAGAAATACCGCCACAGCCACCATTTCTCAAAGCCGATCTTGGCCCAGTAGATGAGGCGCGAGGGGCCCCAGGTGCGCGCCTCGGGAACGCCGAACGGGGGCCAACCTGTGGGGTAAGTGGTGCGGTTTGCGGCGGCGCGCCCGGCGCCGAAAGCAAGGAGTCATATGGTGTGCAGCCAAACGTCTATCGGTCTTCCCTTGCCGGTGATTTCGACGGCCAGATTATGCGCGAGGATATCGGCTTCCTGGTGGGCCACGCCTCCCGATTTGGACGCGGGCATATCGGCGCAGTCGCCGATGGCGAACACATTGTCCCATTTCGTTTGGAGTGTCTCATAATCCACGCGAATCCCGGTTTCGGTATCCGCAAGGCCGCAATCGAGGAGAATCTGGGCCGACCGATGTGGTGGAATCATGATTAGCAAATCGTAGGGAATCTTGTACTTATAGAGCCCCGAAACAACCTTTGCTTCCGGATCAATAGAGCGGACGACAAACTCATAGTGTTGCTTGA
The DNA here is from genome assembly GCA_036443615.1 of Binatia bacterium. GTDB lineage: Bacteria > Desulfobacterota > Binatia > UBA9968 > CAXXLF01 > JACZXR01. Next base: position 3,081 of record JAZFYO010000030.1, read on the forward strand.
TGTTTCGTCGCCGACTTTCGTCGTCCATCCACACCACCGGGTTTCGGTGTTCCCCGGTGGGTTCGGGATCACGGGTAAAATACTCAATCTGTACCCGATCTCGAATGCCCCGTTTTTTGAAGTAGCTATCCAGCATCCACTGAGTTTCGTACGGCGCGGGCGGACAACGATAGGGACCCAAAGGCACCCCGACGACGATGCGCCCCTCGTTGAATGACGCTAGAGCGTCGCGTAGGCGCACCGCCCCGTCGAGTTCCCACGGATGAATGGAAGCCTCGGCGAAGCCGGGAATCAGATCAGGCCGGATCTGCATACCGAGCGACACGATTAAGTAATCATAATCTATTTTTTGATCGTGGAGCTCTACTTGCTGGAGATCGGGATCAATGCCCAAGACCTCGGATTGAACGAACCTAACGTTATGCTTTTCCAGGTGTTTCAGGCCTCGACTGATGTCATGAGGCTGCCGTTCGCCTACCATGACGAACAGAAACGCAGGCATGAAGACATGGTTAGGCTGCTTGTCGACCAGAATGACGTCGTGTTTGTCACCGAGCTTGCGTCCTAAGTTCGTCGCCGCCACGACTCCCCCGCTTCCGCCCCCTAAAACAACAATCTGCTTTCGTCCGTTCAGTGTAGGCATTTCGACTATTTATCCTGCTCAGCGGAGACTTTCTTAGCGTCGAAACGCTGGCGGGACCGGATGGCAAGGCCCTTTAAGTTTCCAAGCCGCTGCTCGCGCCACATTTCCTGCTCAAGGCGGCCCTTGCGCGTGAGCTCCTTACCGAACCCGGAGGTCACGTGAAGGAACCAAAGGATTAGCTTGTCCGAAAGATCCTTGATTCGTTCCATGTTCCGTCACTGGAGCACCGCCCGCTCAGGGCGATGCAAAGCGAGTTAATGATGTTCGACGTTTTGGTATAACCTGCCGGGTGCTCGGTGCTCCACAACCCCTAGTGCCACACCTATCGGAGGAAAGTATCTTCCTGCCGGAGCTTTTCACTTGCGTCCAGCAAACCCTGGGGCGTAGGCCCTGATTCACCGATCAGTCCAACTTGTCGAAGAAATTGCCCTATCTGTTCATGGTCTCGTGGACTCACAGGCGCGTACGGGCGAGACGGATTGCCGATGTCTACACCGAAATGCTTCATGGCGGACTTCATGACAGGCGGTAAACCATACGCTCCCCATTTTCCTGGAAACAAGGCAAAACAACGCGCCCAAAACCTCGCGGTCTCGAGATCCCCCACCCGGAAAGCCTTTACGACCTGGGCTCCAATGCGTGTGCCCGGCGGCGGCATCGTAGCTCCTGAGCCGCCGAGCATGAGCGTAACGAGCAGCGGCTGCATGGTTGTAAAGTAGTGTCCTCGGCCCGCAAGTTCAATTTGTTCAATCAATCTGGATATTTTGGTAATATCTCGCGCGCTTTCCTTAAAATAACGAATGTTATCGATTTCGCTGATTTTGACGAAAGCGTCCTGCGGAGGATCCGCACCGGGACCAGGATTGTGATAACAGGTGACCGGTAGTGGACTCGCCGACGCAACCTGCGTGTAAAATTCCATGAGTTCCGCAATCGTGGGTTGGCCACCCCAAGGCCGCAGGGGCATCAGCACCTGAACGAAATCGCCCCCGATCTTTGCGGCGTATTCGGCTAAATCAATCACCTCACGCGGCGCAGGGCTTGAGCATCCAAGGATTACGGGGACGCGCTTACCGATCATCTCTGTAGCGGCTCGCAATAACTCCTTGCGTTCGTCGCGGGAAAGCATGGTATATTCGGCCGCTTCGACCGCAGCAATTGTGATAGCATCACAGTCCGGTACAAGAAATTCGATTTCCTTTTCTAGGGCCTTATAATCGATACGGTCATCCTCATCGAAAGGCGTAAGACAAGCCCCGATGATCCCATTAATATGTTTTGTAATCGCCATCGTTCTAACTCAAAACTTCCGCGACGATTCTGGCATGGCCGGCGTCACTTCCCTTCACCCGTAAAGGCAAGGCCATGATCCTGGTCCTTTTACCAAGGATACTGCCCAGATTCGTTACGTTCTCAGCAATCAAGATTTCGTTTCCGAGTAGCGTCTTATGCACCGGGAAGTCAAAACACTTTAATTTCACAGAGCGGCTGGCTCTAAATTTAACCATCTTGCCTCCTCCGAGGGCCGGTTTCCTATCCCTTAATTAGGCCTCACATCTCACTAGAAGCCTTCTCAATGCTGGGGGAGGCTCTAACCTATTGGCGTGTTACTAAGAGACCAATATCACAGAGGAAAGGGTTGTCAATCATCCCACAACGCAATTAAACGACGCTTTAATTGCGTCTCGTAGTATGCCGGTGCCAGGATGTGTGCAGAGCATGCACATAGAAGCTTTTTTGGTCACTTGTACGGCAATCTAGCGATGGCCCTTTCAGAAAATTCAGCAGGGACGGTGAGTTAGCGATAGCCCCCGTCCTTGTTGGACTTTCTTGATTCTTCACATTCCGCACATTCCGCGCACACACCGTCAAGACCCTCATTCCGTGGTGAAAATGTTCACGAGGTGTTCACGGGAAAGTAGGGGGTGGGGGGTTACCCTACCCTTAGCCAGAGGAGTTAGGTGGCTCAGAGCGATACCCACCTCGGTGTCCTGACCTAAAACGGGCATTCCTGAAAGGGTAAAGGGGCTGGAGCTCAATAATTGCCCTCTGTGGTTACTCCCCCCTTGTCCTACCTTTCACCAGAGCCGTTATCCCCAGAACTCCCCAGCCGGTAGGGCTGTCCTGAGCTAGAATGGGCATTCCTGGAGGCTTCCATGGAGCTGTCCAGGAAATTGATCCACACCCTAT
>JAZFYO010000031.1:0-5481 GCA_036443615.1 Binatia bacterium
TTACGGATCAGACCGAACTCGAGGGGGAACCCGGACTCCTCCGCATATCCGATCGCTGCAGGCACGCCGGAGTCGGGAACAGGAGTAACGAGATCCGCCGCTACGGGGCTTTCCCTGGCTAGTTGACGGCCCAGAGCCTTACGGATCTGGTACACGTTGCGACCGTATATGTTGCTGTCCGGGCGGGAGAAATAGATGTATTCAAAGATGCACTTCGTGTGGGGCGCTGGTGGAAATGGCTTTAGAGACTCCATCCCCTGAGAACTAAAGGTGATAATCTCCCCTGGTTCGACTTCCCTGATATATTCGGCCTCGATCAGATCCAGGGCACAGGTCTCCGAGGCAACCACATAGCCGTTGGAGTCCGCAGCATTCTTAAACTTTCCCACGACCAGGGGACGGAAACCCTTGGGATCACGTATAGCGATCATCCGATCCAGCATCAAAAATACCAGTGAGTAAGCCCCACTGACACGGCTCAACGAATCGACGAGACGCCCCATCAGGGTCGTCTCCTTGGAAGTTGCGATGAGGTGAATGAGGACTTCGGTGTCTGACGTGGACTGGAAGATCGAACCGGAGGTCTCGAGTTCCTCCCGCAGAACTTGAGCATTGACGAGGTTACCGTTATGGGCAACAGCTAAGGGGCCATCCGAGTACTCTACCACCAGGGGCTGGGCATTCTTGAGATGGCTTTGTCCTGTCGTGGAATAACGGTTGTGACCAATGGCGCTGGATCCCTTTAGGCGCTGGATAATATCCTCTTTAAAGACATCGGCAACCAGACCCATCTGCCGATGGGAAATGAGACCCCCGTTATCAGAAGAAACGATTCCCGAAGATTCCTGCCCCCGGTGCTGAAGGGCGTACAGGCCAAGGTAGACCATGTTGGCCGCCTCCGGGTGACCGTAGACTCCGACCACGGCGCACTCTTCACGAAATTTATCGAACATAGCCTTAGCCGCTATTGTAGTCTTTTTTCCAAGGCATTACACCAAATGGTCTTGAGCTCTTCCACCGGCAGTCGAATCATCGGCTGAACCACAAACCGCGTTCCTCCTACCTCGCCAATCACATGCATTGGGGCTCCTTCTTTTTCAGCTATCTCTCTGAGACGATTTAGTTTCTTCCCCTCTATAGAAACGATGATGCGTGATTGGGACTCCCCAAAGAGAAGGGCGTCGGTACGCATCATCTCGCGTAGCTCGATCCTTACCCCCAGGGGCCTCCCCGGCCCGGCCACACAGCACTCCGTAAGCGCCACGGCCAATCCACCTTCAGAGACATCATGAGCGGAGCGGAGAATTCCCTTCTCGATCGCCTTAAGGCAGCACCGCTGCACCGCCCGCTCGAGCTTGAGGTCAATCCACGGCGGTGTTCCTCTGACCAAACCATGAAAGACCTTAAGGTACTCGCTGCCTCCAAGCTCCTCTCGAGTAGAGCCCAAGAGCACTACGTTGTCCCCCTCGGATTTAAACCACGGGGTGACATGCCGTTCGACCTTGGCCAGGATACCTACCATCGCCACGGTAGGGGTCGGATAGATGGGGACACCGCTAGTTTCATTATAGAAGCTAACGTTCCCGCTCACAACGGGGACCCCTAAGGCAATGCAGCCATCACGCATCCCCTGGATGACCCCGGAAAATTGCCACATCACCTCCGGCCTCTCCGGGCTGCCAAAATTTAGACAATCGCTTAAACCCAGAGGTTTTGCCCCAACGCATGCCAGGTTTCTGGCCGCTTCGGCCACAGCTAGAAGCCCTCCGACATAAGGATCGAGGTAACAGTAACGGCCGTTACCATCAACCGTGAGGGCAAGCCCTTTTTTGGTTTCTTTGATCCGAATCACCGCAGCATCCGAGCCCGGAGCCAGGACCGTGTTGTTGCGCACAAAATGATCATACTGCCGATAGACCCATTCTTTAGACCCAAGATTAGGCGAGTCCAGAAGTGTCTTAAGCGCCGTCCCCAGATCCTTCGGTTCGGCGATATTCTTTAAGTCCAACCTCTGTACCTCGTCTTGGTCCTTTGGCCGCTCCGTAGAACGGCTGTAAACCGGCGCCTCCGAGGTCAACGCCAAAATCGGAATGCGCGCTACCTCAGTGCCATGAAAAAGGGCGCGGAACAACCGGTCCCTAGTCACCCTCCCGACCACAACCGCATCAAGGTCCCACCGGCTGAAGATGCTCTTGACCTTATCCTCACAGCCCCTTTTCACCACTAGAAGCATCCGCTCCTGAGATTCGGAAAGTAAGATTTCGTATGGAGTCATCCCCTGTTCCCTTAAGGGGACATTAGAGAGCTCAAGCTCTACGCCTGTCCTCCCTCTCTCCGCCATCTCCGTGGACGAGCTGGTCAAACCGGCTGCACCCATATCTTGAATTCCTACCAGGAAATCTTTCTCCATGAGTTTGAGACAGGCCTCCAACAAGAGCTTCTCGGTAAAAGGATCACCTACCTGAACTGTGGGCCTTCTCTTTTCCGCCTCCTCGGAGAACGCCTCGGATGCCATGGTGGCCCCGTGAATTCCGTCCCTTCCGGTCTTTGCGCCAACATACATCAGAGAATTGCCAACCCCTTTTGCCCTACCCTTGAAGAGGGATCCCTTCTTGGCCAACCCAAGGGTAAAGGCGTTGACCAGAATATTGGCATTGTAGGTCTCGTCAAAATAAACTTCTCCACCCACCGTGGGCACCCCCACGCAGTTCCCGTAACCCCCTATTCCCCCCACCACACCTTTTACCAGGTAAGCCGTCCGGGCGTCCTCAAAGCTGCCGAACCGAAGCGAGTTCAAGCTGGCTATCGGACGGGCGCCCATAGTAAAGACATCACGCAGAATTCCCCCAACACCAGTGGCTGCACCTTGATAGGGCTCAATGAAAGAAGGGTGATTATGGCTTTCCATCTTAAAGACCGCCGCCAATCCATCCCCCACATCCACAACTCCGGCATTTTCCCCTGGACCTTGAAGGACCCCCGGACCCTCCGTGGGCAGGAGCTTGAGATAGGCCTTGGAGCTTTTATAACTGCAGTGCTCCGACCACATCACAGAAAAGATTCCCAGCTCTGTGAGATTGGGGTCCCGACCGAGAATGTTTTCAATTTTCTGGTATTCCTCTACGGTCAGGCCGTGGGAGGCCACCACATCTGGCGTGATTGGGGAGTGGGAAAAATCTGCCGTGCTCACTCGCGCCATGCCTTTCGCCCTCCCTTACTGCACGCATTCATCAATGAGGAAAAAATCTTCAGTCCATCCTCACTGCCAAGAACGCTTTCCACCGCGTCTTCGGGGTGAGGCATTAGGCCAAAGACATTTCTCGCTTCGTTGCAAACACCCGCGATATTATCCAGGGAACCGTTGGGGTTTGCAGATGGGGAGGTCTTTCCCTTGGAATCCACGTAGCGCAACAGAATTTGCTTTTCTTTGCGCAGACGCTCCAAGGTTAAAGGGTCTGCATAATAACAGCCATCCCCGTGCTTGATTGGGAGCCTCAGGAGCATCCCCTTCTTTCCGAGGCAGGTAAAGGGGGTGTTGCTCTCCTCTATGCGGAGGAAGACTTGCCGACAGGCAAATCGAAGAGAGGCGTTGCGAACCAATGTCCCTGGCAGGAGTCCGGCCTCACAAAGGATTTGAAAACCGTTGCAGATCCCAAGGACTAACCCACCCTTGCGCGCATACTCAACGACCCCCTGCATGATCGGAGAGAAACGGCCCATCGCTCCGGGCCGCAAATAGTCTCCATAGGAAAACCCTCCGGGCAGAACCAGGCAATCCCAATTCCCCTCCAGCCTGTCCTTGTGCCAGAGATATTTCACTTTCTGCCCGAGTACATCACTGAGGCAGTAATGGACATCTTGCTCATCGCAGGACCCAGGAAAGACAATTACTCCCCAGTGCATGGGCTCAGTCGAACTGATTAATCCTGAATTTCAAATCGGTAGTCTTCAATCACCGGGTTGGCCAGCAGCTTCTCACACATCTCCCGAATACGGCTCTCCACCTCACCTTGGGATGACATGTTGAAGTTGAACTCGAGGTATTTTCCCATCCGCACCTCTGTCACACCGTCGTAGCCCAAGCTGTGAAGCGACCTCTCAATGGCATGGCCCTGAGGATCCAAGACTCCCTCCTTAGGCGTCACAAACACCTTGACACGCATCATGGATTCAGACCCTTAGCCGCATACTCGCCTACAGACCTCCTGGTAGGCCTCTTCTACCTTCCCGAGGTCGCGACGGAACCGATCCTTGTCCAGCTTCTCCAATGTTCCTTTTTCCCAAAGACGGCAGGTGTCAGGGCAGATCTCATCACCAAGGAGGATCTTACCTAGATGACGGCCAAACTCCAACTTGAAATCCACCAAAATGATGTTGCGCTGGTCGAAGAAATCGGTGAGGAGCTCATTGATCCGAAAGCTGAGAACCTCGACCTCCTTCATCTCGCTCTCCGTGGCAAGCCCCATGGCCCGGATATGGAACTCATTGATCATAGGATCGCCCAAGGGATCGCTCTTGTAGTAGTATTCCAGCACAGGCCTCGATAGCGAGCCCCCTTCTGCTATGCCGAAGCGCTTTGCCAAACTGCCGGCGATCACATTCCGCATTACCGCCTCGACCGGGATCATCTCCAACTTACGCACCAGCATCTCCCGATCATTTAGCCTCCTGACGAAATGTGTCGGGACACCCCCAGCCTCTAGATGCTTGAAAAGGACCTCAGAGATCGCATTATTCATCACTCCCTTATCACCGATGGTCCCTCGCTTTTGGGCATTAAAGGCAGTGGCATCGTCCTTGAAAAACTGGATGATAAGGTCCGGATCGTCTATGGCATAAAGGATTTTGGCTTTTCCTTCATATACGGCATTGCCTTTATTCACTTTGCTCTCCATTGAATAATTTGAACAACGAATAGGGCCTTGTTCTCCCTGCTCGCTCACCAGTAATACTCTAGTGGAAAACCCGTCGAAAGATAAGGTCCACGTTCTTCAAGGTGTGCTTGATATTCCAAATTTCTTCGACCTCACTGGAAGAGAGGTATCGTCGGGCCTTTGGGTCTCGCAAGAGTTCCCGTTTAAAATCTCCCCCATCTCTTTGCGCCTTGATCGCATGGCGCTGCACGATTTTGTAAGCCACATCTCGGGCCAGGCCCTTTTCCACGAGGCGAAGGAGGACCTTCTCCGAAAAGATCGCGCCTCCGCTCTTCTCAAGATTGCGCCTCATGGTCTCCGGATAGATCGATAGATTCTTTAATACGAAGGTGATCCTGTGAAGCATGAAATCAAGCAGGATTGTCGCATCCGGGGCGATCACACGCTCCACGGAAGAGTGGCTGATGTCCCGCTCATGCCAGAGGGCAACGTTCTCAAGAGACGCGATGGCATAGGAACGCAGGAGCCGTGCCAGACCCGTCACGTTTTCCGACAGTATCGGATTCCTCTTATGGGGCATGGCCGAGGAGCCCATCTGGCCCTCTGA
>JAZFYO010000032.1:0-2556 GCA_036443615.1 Binatia bacterium
GATGTGCACAAAGGGAGCTGGCATGTGAGGGCCTTTGGAAAGGAGGATGGGAAGTCTCCAGCAGGCCAGGAGGGTGGCAGAACGCAATTCATTAGCTCTTTAATTGCGTTCTAGCAGTTCTACACCGAGCAAACCGCGGCCCAGAGCGGCTATGAGCCTAACTCGAAGTGACGTTTCATTGATTTGCTTCTGCTCGGTCTCAGAAGCGCGAAAGCAAGGCAGGATGCTCCGCTCAAATGACCCTGGGGATGTGCACCCCGGCGGCAATGGGACTCGCGCTTTCCCTGCCCCATCGTAGGGTGGTGGCCCTTGATTCAGACGGCAACCTCCTCCTCAATCTGGCGAGCCTGGGGACCGTTGCAAACGAGAATCCAGCCAACCTCCTGATCATCGTCTTCGACAACGAAAACTATAACTCGGGCGGACCGGGCCTTGGGAGGCCCGGCATGCCGACGGCGACGGCTGGCAAAGTAAACCTGGAAGCGGTGGCGAAGGGGTGTGGCATCGAGAAGGCCGCGACGGTCAGGAGCGCCGACAAGTTTCGCGCGGCTGTGACAAAGGCCCTGGCGGAAGAAGGACCGAGCTTCATCGTAGCAAAGGGGGATCCGGTGGATGACGAGACCGAGACCGAAGGTGCGCCTTCCCGGATCAAGGAGCGCAGCTTCGACCAGCGCCAGAACAAGTATATGTTTGCGATGCATGTAGAACAGTAGGAGAAGATCGAGATCGTGGTGAACAAGATTGGAAAGTAGGCCTGCTCCGGAGGTTCCGTCAAAGGATTCGGAAGATTGCTTTCTTCGCTCTGAAGTGATCTATTCGGGGGTCGTTGCCCTAGGGGTTGAGATTCGTTATCGGACGACGGCCATCGTCCAGGCCGGGGGTAGATGAGCTTTTTTTAACAGGCTGATAGGCAGTCAAACAAAAGGAGGGCATATGCTGTACGCTAAATACACAAAGACTTTCCTGTGGTTTTTTGGAGGACTATTGGGGGCGTTCCTGGTGGCCCAGCCGGTGTCGGGGCAGGTCTCATTCAAGGGCAAGACTTTGCGAATGATAGCCACTACGAGCCCCGGCGGGGGCACAGACCTGACGGGTCGTCTGACAGCTCGCTATCTGACCCAATACCTTCCCGGTAATCCGAAGATCATCATTCAGAATATTCCCGGCGGTGCCGGGGTTAAGGGAGCAAACTACGTGGCCAATCGGGCAAAGCCCGATGGCCTTACGTTGATGCAGTCCCATTCTACGGTGGCGGAACCCAGCATCCTGCGTAAGGGGGTGGTCAAGTACGACCCGCGGAAGTTCCCCCTCATCGGTGGTTTCAACCGGGGTGGCAGCATTATTTTTGTCCGCAAGGAGGCCCACAAGAGACTGAACGACCCCTCCGCCAAGCCGGTGTACGTCGGCGCGGTAAGTGGACTGCGAACCTGGAATGCAATGGTCGTGTGGGCGGCAGAATATCTGGGCTGGAACGTCCGGTGGGTCACCGGTTACTCGGGTGCCTCGGAGCTGGTTAAGGCCCTGCGTCAGGGTGAGATAGACATGACCGCGACGTCGAACGCCTTTCTCCTTAAAGATCTGCGGGACGAGGGAATTGCCGATCTGCTCACTCAGGTGGGAATCGCATCCGGCGGTAAGGATATTCGGAGGTCGTCGTTCACGGATGTTCCCACCTTTACCGAACTCATGGGAAAGAAGAGACCCAAGGGGGTGAAGTGGGAAGCCTACATGGCATGGGTAGGGACTACATACGTAGATAAATGGCTGGCGCTGCCTCCAAAGACTCCAAAGAAATTCTTGCAGGTATACCGCCGGGCCTTCGATAAAGTGGTCAAAAATCCCGAGTTTCTCAAGCTGGCGAAGAAGCAGTTGAGTGTTGACATCATATCTATCTCCGGGAAAGATCTAGAGGTTATCATGAAGGATGTGGTCGATGTCTCTGATGAGGCCGTTAATTTCGCCTCCAAGCTGAGGAAGAAGTACAAACTGCCGGAATAAGAGGTTTGTGCCTTTACCAAGGGTGTTGGGTTCGGGGCGCTTGTTGCCGGGGAAATCGCTGCAGGCGCCCTTTTTTCTGAAATGAAAGATGCTTGAGGCTGCTTATCAAGGGCTCATGGGGATCCTGCAACCCTGGGCCCTCTTCCTGTTGGTGTCGGGGGTTCTGGTCAGCAGTCTATTCGCCGCACTGCCCGGGGTCGGGGCACTGCTGGTCATTACGGTGATCCTGCCTTACAGTCTCACGCTGACCCCCTATCAAGCCATAGCACTTCTTCTGGGAATAGGGGCAGTCTCCAACACGGCCAATACCTTTCCTTCTGTGTTGATTGCGGTGCCGGGAAGTGCCGGTTCGCAGGCCACGATTGTGGACGGCTACCCGATGGCACAGAAGGGAGAGGCAAAGCGTGCCTTTGGGGCGGCCTTCATGGCCTCGGCGGTCGGTGGGATCTTCGGAGCGATTATCCTACTGGTCTCGCTTCCGATCCTGCGTCCCCTTGTGCTCAGCTTTGGCTCCCCGGAGTTTCTCATATTGGTCATCTGGGGTCTCAGCGCTGTAGG
>JAZFYO010000033.1:0-4992 GCA_036443615.1 Binatia bacterium
TGGGAGATGCACGACACCCTCTTCAAAAATTCGAAAGATTTCTCTGTACCTGCGCTGAATCGGTATGCGCAGAAAATCGGCCTCGATGGTGATAAATTTAATAATTGCCTGCAAAGCGGGAAGTACGCCAGCAGGGTAGAGAAAGAAATAGCCGAAGGTGTCAAGGCAGGGGTGCGCGGAACGCCGTCGTTTTTCATCGGTCCAAGCGGATCAGGAGAAAGGATCACTGGTACGATGGTAAGAGGGGCTCAGCCTCTAAACAGGTTTAGACAGGTCATCGAAAACGTATTAAAAGCTGCCAGCAAAGCCCAAACGGTGAAGCCAACACCTTGAATACCCCTCCTTGATCTAAATCTTTGGCCGAACCCATAGCACTTTTAGATATAAAAGACTCCCTTCTGTTGACGTGGTTTGTTTCATCTGATAGGCTTCTTTCGTAATGCGACGGGGATCAAAGCTAAAGATCATCGTGCTGGCTTCGGTCTCTTTCTTTGTTCTAGGGTTCTGGTGTAACGCATCTGCTGCTCCCCTTTCCGGGAAGGCTTCAGGTTCAGTCCTGGTTGGTCTCAATTCTCTAGGGCCCTATAGTATTTGTTCTGAACCATTGCTCCTGAGAGCTGGGTTTTCTAGTGCTGTTGCAAAAACAGCTAATCTCTCCGGGTCGGGAAATCCAAGGGCTGTTGGTGAATTCTTTGTCTTCTCTCCCATCGAAACTATTCGCATTCAACCTAATCCTTTATCTGGTCGGGACCACCCATTCTTTCCAAAAGTTTCACTTCAAATCCTAAATTCTGCTCTCATCCTTTGATTCTCACCTAAAGGTCAGTCGCTTAACTGAATAGTCGAGCGCCAAGGTTTTTCTGGCGCTTCTCGAATTCCGGTTCTCCGGAAAAAGCGTGCCTTGCTTGTGGGCTAAGTGCAACCACTAAGAAGCATGGACGTTTGGAAAGGTGTAAGCGAGGAGGGGTTGGTGAGTACAGCAAAAGGGCGAAGAAAAAACAGAGGTCGTTCAGCTGCAAATCGGTTGCACTGTGCGACGTGCGGCAGGGAACTCCGCTTGAGGCTCGTTCAAGTGAGAGGTGAGTCTTTTTGTTCCGGGATCCATGCACGGGAGTTTTTCTGGGATCTAGATGAACCGTCCGTAAAGTTAGAGCCTGGAAATATCCTCATAGGTGGAACTAATGGCTATTTCCACATTGACACAGGGAATGTGGTTTCCAAGGAAAAGAAAGAAGGACTTGAAGATGTATAAGTTTCTTAAAATCCCTATGGTCCTCCTTCTTGTCGGATCAGCTTCACTTTCTAGGCCTGCCGCGGCTTTCTTCCACAGCCGAGGGCAGACCATAGAAGTGGTCCTGGCCGTATCCGAGTTCTACTTCAATCCCAGCAGGGTTACGGTTCCAGCAGGAAAGGTTAAGTTTATCATCATGAATTTAGGGAACTATTCTCATGGGCTGGCCTTTGATGGAGGCGGAATCTCCCAGAAGATAAGCCGGGTCAACCCCACCCAGAGTGCTACTCTGACGGTCCGCTTTACAGAGTCGGGCGAGGTGATCTTTTACTGCCCGCTCAAGGGCCACCGGAAGCGAGGGCAGGAAGGCATAGCCTTTGTTACCTCCGCGGAGAGGTCCGAACCAGGGAGCAGCTAGGATAATTAAAAGGTTCCAAGGAAACAAGCGTTTATAGCATGGCAAGGTATAAATTCCTGGTGATCTTTGTTGTTGCGGCAGTACTCATGTTGGTAGTCCTCTTTACCTCGGGCGATGGTTTTTTTCACAGGAGGAAGGCTCCTGAGTCAGATAAAAGGGACTCCTATACAAGACTCCGCATCCAGAGATTTGAGGAGTCGATGGTTGCACCGGACTTTACTCTAAAGGACATAAAGGGAAACCAGGTTGCACTCAAAGATTTTAAAGGAAGAATAGTCTTTTTGAATTTCTGGGCCACCTGGTGCCCACCGTGTAGGGTAGAGATGCCATCAATGGAACGCCTCTATCAACAGCTCAGAGGCAAGGGCCTCGTGATGTTAGCAGTGGACATGCAAGAAAGTGAAAATCTGGTCAAGGCGTTCATCAACGATTTTAAACTTTCCTTTCCGGCGCTCTTGGATCGAGACGGGGACATTTCTTTTCTCTATGGGGTTAGGGGGCTTCCGACCACCTACATCATTGACCACGAGGGGCAAATTATTGGAAAGGCAGTGGGACCGAGAGATTGGGCCAGCCAGGACGCCTTGAAGTTATTCCAAAGCCTGCTTAAGAAAACTGCCTCTGTGGCATCTTGAGCTGAGGAGGATTGTCTGGGTTATCTTTCTTTAATGTGGAGGATTTGATTTGTTTCCTATTTTTTTGCAGATAGGACCCTTTACCATCAATGCCCATGGCGTGATGACGGCTCTGGGCTTCATAGCAGGGTGGCTTCTCATTCGTAATGAGGCCAGACGCAAACGATTGGATCGGGAATCCATTGATAGAATGATTCTTTTTTTAGTTATCGGCGGATTGATAGGAGCGCGACTAAACTATCTCTTCTTCTCTGATCTGAGTCACTATATTGAGAACCCTTGGGAGATCTTGGCCATATGGAAGGGTGGGATTGCTTTGCAAGGGGGGCTTATTGGGGGTCTGTTGGTTGGGATTTGGTACTGCTGGCGATACCGTCTACCGTTTTGGCAGGTTGCTGACGCGTTTTCACCGGGGCTTCTCCTGGGCCAAGCCTGGGGTCGTTTTGGGGACCTGCTCGTTGGTGGCGAATACGGTACCCCGACAGACCTTCCCTGGGCTATCACGTTCACTGATCCGCGCTCCCAGGCCCCTCTTGGTGTTTCCCTCCATCCGACCCAGCTCTATGAGATGATCTGGGATTTGTTTGTGCTCGGGATCATCTGGCGGACAAGGCGTATGCCAGGTTATAACGGGAGGACCTTCTTACGGTACGCTTTCCTCTATTCGCTCGGCCGCTTTGTCATTGAATACTTCCGAGGGGACAAGCTTACCTTTACGATTCTTAGCCGTGAATTCTCCTCGGCCATGACGATAAGTCTTCTGGTTATGGTCCTTGCCCTGTATCTCCACTGGAAAAAGAAGAAAGGAGCGAAAGAATCGAGATGAGAAAGAAACTTTTCGGTTGGCTAATTTTGGTTTTGATAGTTTATCCATTCCAAACTCAAGCACAACGTAGGGTCTACCCCCACCTCCAGATTTTCCTACTTTCCTCTGAGCGTCAAGGAGAGACCTCTTTTATTGCTTATTGGCAGGATATGGACCAACTGGAGGCGGGCCCATTTCCAATCGGGTTACTGGAGCTGGCAGGGTTGGATGTTTTTTTAGACCTATCCTATGCGGGGAAGAATGAAGAGTTACCGAGCAAAGCGAGGCTCAGAATCAAGAGAAGCTCGGACTCGACTCTCCAGGACCGGAAAGGTCCGGAAGTATTAGATCAGGCTGCTGACTGGATCGCAGACCGCCGGGTCTCCAAGATGTTTCCCGACGCTCCCTTCATCGTTATCGGACACAAGGGGCCCTCTGAAGGGGTCCGCTCGGTGGGAAGGACCATGAAGGAGATTCAAAATAAAATCATTGCTTGCGATCAAAAATACCATGACGCACTAGAGACAACGCTAAACTCTATGAAGGGAACTGCTTCTTACGATTATGCCGCGAGGGTCTATCCGTCCTGCCCTCTTTAGGGAGTGATGATCTGCCCATGAGGTCAATCCTATGCCAAGTGAAGAAGCCGAAGAAGAGGTAAGGTTTCTATTCCAGTCCGATATTATCCCAGAGGAGAGACTCCTGTTGGCACTGCTGATGGATGCCCTATACTGTTTTCAAAAGTATTGTTTTGCATCAGACAAAAACGGCACTGCCTTTTTTAGAGAAGCCGAGGCCTGGATTATGGATGATAATTTGTCAAGCCCTTTCTCTTTCAGGGGTGCCTGTGAGTATTTGGAGATTGATGCAGATTATTTGCGCTATTAAGGGTTTTCAGTGGAGAGACAGGCAGTTGGTGTCACGCGCGGCGGCAAGTATTTATCCCTCAATAAAGCGTGTGACAAGGCTGAGGGTCTAGCCTGTCATTACTAAAGTCAGGGAGGCGATATGAAACGTCTACTGAGAGTTTCGCTGGGAGTTGGATTGGCGGCAGCCCTGATAGCTTCTGCATTCCAGGTGTTGGCAGCCTTTCACACGCAGGAGTGGTGGACAGGAATGGTGAAACTGGAGGCGATTGAATATGCATTCGAGCCCGATAGAGTTAGCATCGATCCGGACGAGGTTACGTTTGTGATCGTCAACAAGGGGCGCCGTCAGCACGGGTTCGCGATCGACGGAGTAGCAGAAAAGCTTTCTGAGATCCATCCAGGCGAAACAGCCAAGATCACCCTGACCCTACCCGAGGGAAACTATACGATATATTGTCCCGTAAAAGGGCACCGAGAAAGGGGTATGGTAAGCACCCTGGGGGTGGGAGCCGTGGCTAAAAAACCAATGCCGAAACCGGAAGCGGAGCCTCCACGGTCAGGTTATTACTAATCAAAGAAGGGTTAGGGCGCTTGAATCGTAATATGAGTTGTCGAGGCCTGAGCCGCCGAGAGTTGCTCCAGCGCGTTGGGGCTCTGGCATGTGTCGGCCTGGGTAAAGCCCTATTTCCACGGACGTCTGCGTTTGCCAGACCGGGCTTATCCTCACTACGAGTGGGGGCGTCTCTGGCTCTGTCTGGCCGATTTGCTAACGATGCCCGAAAATTGAGTCTGGGTTACCGCCTGTGGGCCGAGGGGGTGAATGATGCAGGGGGGCTGCTTGGTCGTCCTATTCAACTCATTGTTTATGACGATTCCAGCCAGCCTGAGAAGGCTGCACGCAACTATGAAAAACTTATCAGGGAAGATCGGGTCGATTTACTGCTGGGTCCTTACGGCAGCATCCCGTCCTCGGGGGCAGTCCCTGTTATTGAAGAGGCGGGATACCCTTGTGTGGTTCCCATGGCTGCTAATCC
>JAZFYO010000034.1:0-5825 GCA_036443615.1 Binatia bacterium
GCGGCGTTCGTACAGCTTGGTATATCTACCTGGCTTCAGGAGCCTCAGTCGCCAATCCGTGCGCGGCTAACCCTTGCGCCCCCAGGAACTGAGATCCTTGACCGAGACAGCCATAGTGCCAGAAAGCTCGATAAGCGGCGGTCCACATCGAGCCGCCGTTTTCGCTCCAACGACCCGTAGGACGCAATTCATTAGCTCATTAATTGCGTCCTGGCAGTCAAATACGCAGCAAACCTAAGCCCAGAGCGGCTCAGAGCTTATCTAGAATTGACACTTTTGCGCCTCTGGGAAAATGCCGTTTAAATGACATCTCATCAATTGGGTCCTGGTCAGCATACGGGTCAGTAAGCATACATCGGCACAGATTTGCTTAGCACCATTAATCTGGGTGAGGCTGAGAGTTTGAATCTCTCGGCCCCCCTTTTTTCTCTCCCCTAAACGTAAATAATCATATACAAAGTAGTACATTTATTTACTCTGTAGTCTATTGACATAAATTTCATTATATTATAAAAGCCCGAGCTAAGAGCTAAATAAGGCTCCCCCAGGATTGATAAGGCTTCCAGAGTGTGTGAGGCCAAACAGAGGGACGGGAAACCGTTCCTTGGTGGCGGAAAGATGGTGAATTAGAGCTAGCTGCTTTTGCGGTTTTTATCGCCAAGGTATAGCTGGCTTTTTTGTTGGTTAAAAGTAGCTGCCGTCCAAGATGGGCGAAAGGAGGTTTCTATGAAACTACTAGTATGTTCATCATTGGTCTCGCCACACCCTATGCATGATTAACAAACGGATGTCACCTATGAGAAGACTGAGAAAGAGATCACAGCCTCGGAGTATCATAGCCTGAAACTTCTATGGAATGTAATAATGAAGCTGCCTGGAAGGACAGAATATGAAGCAGAAGTAATCGAACAGGGGGTGAGATAATGCCAATTGAAGTCCGAGTGAATATAGAGCCAGTAAGTATTATATTAAATGATGGAATCGGGTGGCAATGGCTTCCACATGAAACTGGTCCTAGCTTGTTAGAAGTAAGAGACAAACAATCTAATGTTGTAGCAGTATTTCCAAAGGATAGAGTTGTTTATGTGAGGGTAATAAACGATTTGAGCCAGCAGCAAGAATTATCATCTAATTTAGAGAAAGATCACCCTTATAGAGTCGAGCTAACCAAAAAAATGGAGATCACTGGCAAGCCTAGTGAACCCAAATTGGTCAAACACGGCCCTCTCGGTCGGCCAACCCTTTGGTGAAACTGTGCAGTTGTCCTCTTAACAAACGGCGGTCCACATCGGGCCGGCGTTTTGGTCTAAGGTGGAGCTAGGACTCAATTAAAGCGTCGATTAATTGCGTCAGAGCAGCCCTACGTCTAGCAAACCCAAGCCCAGAGCGCCTCCGAGCTTAAGTAGATTTGACATTTTTTCGTCTCCGACGGTCTTGGAAAGAAAAGGGGGGAATACTGTCCCCGATATTCTTTCTATTTTAAGTGAAAGAATTTCAAATATAGGTGTGTAGACCATTTCTCTGGATCCTGCGTTTTTTTCTCCTGCAGGATCCTCTTCGCGTTCCGTAAAAAGAAGAGGGAAACCAACAGGGCCTCAGGACCGAGGATTAGGGCGGCTATCCACGTCCAGAATACCTGCGATAAAGAACCCTTTAAGTCCTATGGGGAGGGAAATGAGGACAATCTGAATCAGGGTCTCGCGTCCCTGCAGGTCCGCAAGAAGGATCTGCAGCATGACGGCCGCCGCAGCGGCCATACCTAGAACAGTTGCCGCCCAGTCGTAGGCAGCCCAGAGGAGAATTCCGATAAGCAGCACATTACGGACAGAGCGCTCAATCGTTATCCTTAGCGGCGCCTTCTAAGATATTCTCCTCTTTGGCACTTGCCAAGGATTTTTTCTTTACATAGTATCCTTTCTTGAGTGCCGTTACATAGGATGGTGTAATTGGTGAGAGGAGCGGGGAAATGACACCGAATACAGTGCGGCTGGACTTGCGCGGGCTGTCACCAGATCAACAGGTGGGCGTCTTGCGAGATCGATATGGCGAGTTGAGGGGAACGGGCGCTCTGGTGCGGGCTCGATTTGATGAGCTGCCCGTGCGGCCGTACATCTCTATGCTCGAGAGCGGGTATCGTGTCTCGCTCGAGCGCGAGGATTCGGCCATGATACTGGCTTTGCGGCCGGACGGCTCGACTCCGAGGCTTGGTGTTCGTGGTGCTCATTCTATTGTGGCCCACCCCGATGGTCGGATTTATACAACCACCACGATAAACCGAGTGGCTGTAATCGATGCAGCTTCTCGAAAGGTGCTCAGGCACATCCCTGTGGGCGAGAACCCGTCGCATCTGGAGCTTTCGCATGACGCGGAGCGTCTCTATGTAGCCAATGCCGACTCGAACAACGTCACCATCGTGGACACCGCATCCGATATGGTTATCAAGACAGCGCCGACCGGGAGACGTCCGCTCCTTCCATGCGTAGCGCCTGGCCGCGACCTAGTCTACATGCCCAGCGGTCCGGACGAGACGGTGACGGTCTTGGACGGCAAAGGTGATCTGATTGCAACGGTTCCGGTTGGTCACGCGCCTCATGACATTGCTGTCTCGCCGGACTCCCGCTGGGCCTATCAGCCAAATTCAGGCTCGCACACCGTCACCGTGATCGACGGGCGGGAACAGCATGCGACAGGTGAGATCCCTGTCGGATTGGGGCCAGGGCACATCGCCTTTAGTCCCGATAGTCGATATGCCTATGTCGCGAATACGCTTTCAAATAACGTGTCCGTAATCGATACGGCGAGCCACGAGGTTGTAGCCACAATTCCAGCTGGCGTGGCCGCGCATCTGCCCGGCTTGAGCCATGACGGCCGCTTTGGCTATGTGGCCAATTTTGCGTCGGACGACTTGACGGTGTGGGACACAGAGACTCATCGCGTCATGGCACAGATTTCGGTAGGGATCTATCCGCATTTTTTTGCCATTAGTCCAGACGACCGCTGGATAGTGATTTCAAATACAGGCGAGTCAAGCGTGTGCCTGGCCGATGCAACAAAGAATCAGACAACGGCGAAACTGAACGTAGGTGGAGCCCCCGGCCATATCGCCTTCGAGCCGGAAGGGGAGTGCGCCTTCATAGGCTGCGAGGCCACCGACGAGGTAGCGGTGATCGACCTGTCGGGCCAGAGAGTCCTTGATTTGATCAAGGCCGGTGATAGCGTGAGTTAACTTTTTGTTGTTCCAGATCAATTGTAATTCGGGCCGCTTGTTTTCCCTCATCTCAATTTTCCCTTTGGGTCTAAAATATCTCTCAGGGTATTGCCGAGGAAGTTGAAGGAGAGGATGGTGAGAAAGATGGCAAGGCCGGGAAAGAAGATGACGTGAGGGTATGTCCGCATCGCGCGCCAACCGTCCTGAGCAAGGGTCCCCCAGCTTGTTCCCCAGTTACTGTAGGGATCGTTGATCCCCAGCCCTATGAAGCTAAGGGTAGATTCGGCCAGAATCACTGCCGGGATCATAAAGGTTAAAGTTACTATGATAGGTCCCGTGATGTTAGGTAGGATATGGCGCAGGAGAATCCTGGGATGACTGGCCCCGACGGCCCTGGCCCCTTCGACGTAGACTAACTCCTTGGCCTGTAAGACCTCACCCCTTGTCAGTCTGGCAAACCGTACCCAAGTCACGAGACTCAGGGAGATGAGTAACCCTACGATATTCCGCCCCAGGATCAATGAGAGGAGAATGAAGACCAGCAGATCGGGGAGGCCGTAGAAAATATCCACGATGCGCATGAGTAAGTTGTCTAAAAGGGGTCTGGCATAGCCCGAGATAAGTCCGACAATCGTTCCTATGAAGAGGGCGAGAAAAGTAGTTCCTATTCCCACTGCGAGTGAAACTCGCGCCCCGTAAAGAACACGGGTGAAGAGGTCCCTTCCTAACCCATCGGTTCCCATCCAGTGGTTTAGGCTGGGTCGCTCAAGGATGTGGGCCACATCGAGTCCCCCAGCGCCGTACGGCGAAACCAGAGGGGCCAGAAGGCTACTCAGGCCTATGATAAGAATGAAAACGAGGCTCCATAAGGCTGCCGGGTTCTGCCGCAGATCTCTCCAAAGCCCTCTGGACCTCTTTTCTGTTTCCATGAGACAGACTCAGTGGCTTCTCACTCTGGGATCGATCACCGAATAGAGGAGATCCACGATCAAATTCGCGCTCACCAGGAGCGTGCTGTATACCAGTGTCACTCCCATGATCATGGGATAATCCCGGTCCGTCACCGCTGTGATGAAGAACCTGCCCATGCCGGGAATGGCGAAGACGTACTCGACGACAAAGGAGCCGGTCACCAGGGCTGCCAGCAGGTGCCCTAGGACCGTCAGGAGCGGGCTTATGGAATTGCGCATGGCGTGCTTGAAAATGACGATGGCCTCATTAAGCCCTTTGGCCCTGGCAGTACGGATGAAGTCTGCACCTATCGTTTCGATCAGCGTAGAACGGAGGAGGTAGGATAAGTAGGCGGCGGCAGATGACCCAAGCGTGATAGTTGGTAAAACGATGCTCGTGGTGGTTCCCAACCTTCCTGCCTGAAACCAACCCAACTGAATAGAGAAAATCCAGATGAGCAGGCCGCCTAGAATAAAGTTAGGGAGCGAGATGCCCAGGGTAGCCAAAAACAGACACAACCGGTCCGTCCAGGAATTGTGATAATAAGCGGCGAGGGTGCCAACAGGCAGGGCGACGGTGATGGCAAAGGCCAGTGCGAGGATTCCGAGCAGGGCAGAGACAGGAAGGGTAGAGGCAACGATATCCGTGACCGTTCGATCGATGTATTTGTACGAGGGGCCCAGGTCGCCCTGGACGAGTCCTTTGAGGTAGCGGAGATATTGGCTGATTAGCGGGTCGTCGAGGTGGTATTTTGCGGCAATGTTCGCCAATACCTGAGGCGGGAGACGCTGTTCACGGTCGAAGGGGCCCCCCGGTACCACATGCATGAGGGCAAAGGTAAGGGTAGCGACCGCCCATAGAACGGCGAGACCGTAGATGAAGCGCCTCAATAGAAAGCGGCTCATGTTTCCTATGACGGGCCCTTGCTCGAGGAATCTGTCAAGCGAACGTGGCGTAGCATGAGACGTGCCATCGAGTTAATTTCCAGTCCGCTGAACCGAGGATTTAACACCGTGCTTTCCGCGGTGACGAACAGGGAGACGATAGGGAGATCGGTCTCGCAGAGAATCCTCTGCGCCTCACCGTATAGCCTGATCCTCTCCTCTTCGTCGAGCTCTCGTGCGGCCCTTTTCACCAGCTCGTCGTAGCGATCGTTTTTCCACCGGGTGTTGTTGTTCCCGCTGATAGAGGTGAAGAGCTTCATGAAGTTGTTCGGATCGGGGTAATCGGCTCCCCAACCCAGGCGGAAGATGTGAGGAGGGTCCATGTTAAGTCGGTTGAGATAGACCTTCCATTCCTGATTGTCCAACCGGACCAGTACACCCAGGTTCTTTTTCCACATGCCTTGGATGGCCTCTGCCACCATCTTGTGGGTTTCGTCCGTGTTATAGCCCAGGGTTACCTCGGGGAAATCCTTACCGTTGGGATAGCCTGCCTCCGCTAGGAGACGCCTGGCCTCGGGGAGGTTAAACTTGAGTCCTATTTCCGGGTTGTGGGCGATCATCCCTGGAGGAATCCACGAGCTGATGGGCAGCTCTCCTCCGTGTAGGATCTTGGGAAAGATGCGCCGATCAATGGCCATGGCGAATGCCCTTCGGACGCGCACATCGTCGAAGGGTTTCCGGTCGGTCACAAAGCCGTAGTAGTAGCCCCTCAGCTGCGGGAC
>JAZFYO010000035.1:0-5583 GCA_036443615.1 Binatia bacterium
GTCTTGTGCTGTTAGATGCGGGAAGGGACTTGACAGTTACAGTGATAGCCATCTCATCTTCCGCCCCGCACAGAAGAACATAAGTTCTTTGCTCTATACGTGGAGCAAGGCCCGTGCCAGAAGCAAAAATACCTCTTAAAGGTGCTCCAAGTGGCCAAAACCATTTAGAATGAGGTGAGGGCAGTTAAGGAAGGTTGCATAGAGATTGGGGGTTGTCCTACGATATCTCGTAGGAACTACGATATATCGAGAATTCTTTATTCGGGGCTCCAAGGTTGCAATTTTGCAATCCTGACACCAGTTACTGACGATACGCTCCATCGTATCTAATAGGTAAGATCACTAACGAGCATCTAAAATCTAATTATTAAAGACCTCAATTGAGCGGCGCGTCGTCGGGCGCCTCCGCCTCGAATGGCCTCTTAGGTGGAGTCGCGAGTAAAGGGTCCTTTATCAATTGGCTCAAAACTGACCGCAAAAATTGGTGCTGCCTTTATCTTTCCGCAGTGACATACCCTCGTCAAACTTGATCACCATATTTTTTGGAAAGGGGCAGCAGGTTCAGCAGCCATTGTTCGGCGGTGGCCCGCCATTCAGCGCTGTCTTGGGCAAGCACCGGGTCCGTGAGCAATGGGTGCCCACGCTCACGTTCCCACTGATGCAGGTCCGGTACGCGGGTGAGCATCATTCTGACCATGAACGCCAGCGCTTCGAACTTGCTGCCTATTCTGAGGCTCGGATGTATCAATTCCGGCTGCCGGATGTAACGGCGTGCGATACTCTCGAAGCCCTCCGGCTTTTGTCCTGTCACTGCCTCCACGTGGTCGGTGGGGGCACCTATTTCGAAGGCACCGCCTTGCAATTCCTCAGCATAGTAACGCATTTGTGACGTCTCCATGAGGGGAAAACCCTGCGCAGTCGTTGCCTTGACGAACATCTTGATGGGAACATTCCGGTACTTGACCTTACGGCCAACGACTCGGGAAAGGATGTCAGCAACATCGTAGGGCGACAGCAGATCTGGGCCGGTGGGCCGGTAGCACTTGCCAATGTGTGGCGTCGGATTGGTAAGTGTGCTGACCGCAACACGCGCGATATCCTCGTTGGCCGGCGGGGCGTTCCGACCCTCGCCGAAAGGAGCAACGAACATGCCCAGGTGCAGGATGACAGGCAGGCCGAGCAGGTAAACGGATGGTTCCTTCTTTTTGAAGTTTAGGGTTACCCCTTTTCCTGTTTGCGATAGTGGTCGATCAACATGAGCACCTGTTCCGCCTGCAATCGTCCTAACGGACCACTGGAATAGGTCGCCTGGACCACTTTTCCATTTCGCAAAATAAAATTGGCAGGCTGAAAATAGCCACTCTCACTATCAAAGTAGGCGCCGATCTTCTCGGCTTCTTTCCTTACATCCAACCCGTAAACGACCGGAAAGCCAATCTTGTATCTTTCCACCATTTTTCGAGCGTCTTCCTCATTATCAACTGATAATGCCACGACGCTGATGCCCGCCTCTTTTAGCTCTTCCTGGTGTCCACCGAAGTCTGCAAACTGCAGATTACAGAAGGCTCACCAATGCCCTCGGTAGTAAAGGACAACGTTCCACTCCTGTTTCAAAACTTCGGGAATGGTCAAGCTCCCACCGCCCACAATAGGACCGCTCACAATCGGGAATAGGTCACCATTTTCAAGTCTCATACAAATCTCCTAAAAAGTCGCAGGTCGATATGGTTCACAATCACAAACCCCTATAACTGTCATGACCAAGGCGTCTTTGGTCGAGGCAGTAGTTTGTCATTCTCGTAAATGTCGACCTTTTCATTGAGAAATCCAAGGAGCCCTTGAATCTTTGAGCATGCCAGAGTGGGGTAGCGATAATACCACGCTAGGTCCTTGTGCAGGTTATCGCCGATCTTGATCGAGTAGTGATTTGCTTCTCCTTTATAGGGGCAACTCGTCAACGTATCTGTTGATACCAGCAAGTCCATGCGAGCATCGTGTCTCGAGATATAGTAGCGTGTCGGCAACCCCGTCTCGAACAACAGCCAGGGACGTTTCGTGTCTGCAACCGTTTCGCCATCGACCACCACCTTGATGTGGCGCGAGCTGGGCAAAGTATCAACCCGTTTGTAGGGGTCGCGTGCATAATCAAAGACCTCCTCGTCCTCCTCAAACCAGGCATCCATTTTCTTCCACTCAAAAGCGACATAGTCTTCAAGCTCCGGGCCGGTAGCCGGCGGAATATGAAAGGTGAAGGCGGCGTTGTTTGCGATCTTGTTGCCGACCTGCACGTGCCAAAAGATGCCTTCGCCCTTTTGATCAGAATGGGCCGTATGGTTGCTCGGTTGAAGACCGTCCATCCGCACGTCTTTCTTCGGGAAATAGTAAAGCGGCAGATGATTGGTTTCACGAAGCAACATCACCTCCCTACTATCAGCAATGAGCTGGCTGTTGAAGTAGACACGCACCCAGCGTGGGCTCGGTTCAAACTCGGTACGGTAATCAGGCATAAGAGTATATTTGCTCATAATGTTCTCCTTACAAAACCCTATCCCGCCAGGGCCGGCTTGGGGATTTCCGGGCCATCTCCTTAAGAAAGGTGGTGACCAGCCCCATGGCCCCCATCAACCCCTAGAATTTGGCCAGTAACAAAATTGGCTGTCCCCAAGTATAACGCTGCGTTGGCAATATCTTCAGGTTCGCCCACTCGATTAAGAAGATGCAGACCCGCAAGACTATCTACATCCTCGATGCCATTCCTCGTATGTATGGAAGTCCTGATGATTCCCGGCGCAATCGTGTTTACACGAATATTGTTCTTGCCAAATTCAGCAGCCAGTTGCTTTGTCAGAGTGTGAATGGCCCCTTTGCTTGTCATAGCGGCGGTCACCGGGAACCCTCCAATTGCGTGGTCAACCAGAACGGTACCAATGTTGATAATGGCACCACCCTGTCCCTGCTTAAGCATTTGAGCAATGACGGCTTGTGAAGCAAAGTAGGTTCCCTTCAGGTTGATGTTGAGGAATTTGTCTAGTTCATCCTCATCGACTTCAAGAAAGGGCTTCGGTGAGAACATGCCAGCATTGTTCACAAGAACATTGACGCTTCCAAAACGTTTGATAGCCAGCGTCACCATCTTTTGGCTGGTTTCCTTGCGCCCAATGTCACCCGTGACAAAAGCAACTTTTGAAGCGTTATTGAGTTTTTCGGCGGCTTCACGGAGCTTCTTTTCATTGGAAGAATTCAATACAACGTTTGAACCCTTTTCGAGGAATGCCTGGGCGATTTTATAACCGAGTCCGATGGATGCTCCTGTTATCAATACAGTACCAACATTTGTAGACATAATGTTCTCCTTTCAATGTATTTGGTTGCTTACTCCTATTTCCTGTACGACTAGTCCTGGGACAGATGAGGTCGAATGTGCGATAGCAATCGGTCCTTCGGCATCGCACCCTCCAACCGCTCCACGGGCTCCCCGTCTTTAAATAGAATCAAGGTCGGAATGCCTTGAATGCCGAAGCGTGCAGGGGTTTCGGGATTTTCATCTACGTTGATCTTGGCAATCTTCAGCTGGCCATTGTACTCCTGGGCGATTTCTTCCAGGACAGGAGCAATGGTCCGGCAGGGTCCGCACCACTGTGCCCAAAAATCGGCAAGAACGGGCACATCGTCTTTTAGAACCTCCTCATCGAAGGTGCCGTCGGTAATATGTGAAATTTTATTTGTAGACATGACCTGTCTCCCTTCTTGGTTTAAAAATTACGCCTTTATTGTTTTTATTCCTTTGAGCGATCCCCAGAGCAATTGAAAGACTTGGTAATGGGTGACCCTCCTTTATATGTGTATGCACCTTTTTGCGTAAAAGATTTGAGTTCCTCTTATAGATGTGTTCCTTCCGTAAGGAGGACTAGGAGGCCTTGAAGTTCTGAGCCCTCTCCTGCGAGCAGACCCGAGTCCATGGCTGTCCTGCGAATGCCGAATGTATCCAGCCAGCTCACCGACACAAGGCCTCCGTTTCCGTCGTAAAGTTCCACGTAATCGGTTTGCACCGCGGTCCGAGGGTTATCGTAAATGGCCACAGCCCCTATGATTCCCGCTTCAGCGATTACATTCAAAAACGAAACCAGGATCAGCCGTTCCCGCTCCGGCGCTGAAGGAGGGAGGAGGACTGTTTCTCCACGAAGATCTTTCATAAACTTCGTGGCCCCGGCGCCCATGCTCGCATCCGGGAGTAGTGTCATGACTCCCATTGCTACAATCAAAAACACAGTGATCCACTTCCCTCTCTTTGTTCTCATTCTATTGGACCTCCTTTGTAGATTTTGACGGGCGGTATAAACATGTATAGACACTCAATACTCGGGTTAATTTTTCCTTTTTCACAGATTCTCTCCTGACTGACTGGTGAGGCCCCTTTGCAGGGCATAATCCCTTAACGCTACCTGCAGCATCCGGCGACCCCGAGACACGCGGGAGCGTACCGTACCCACTGGGCATTCCATCACCTGAGCCGTCTCCTGATAGCTCAGCTCCTCAATATCCACCAGGACGATGGCTGTGCGGAACTCCTCCGGTAATCCCTTCAGGGCTGCCTCTACCTCGTCGTCCATCATCTGAGAGGCAAAATGATGCTCAGGGTTCCCCCTACCCATGTCCTCGCCCTGTTCCACCATGGACCCATAGGCCTCGTCTAACTTCTCATACTCCACGGCCTGGGGTTCCCGTGTCTTCTGTCGGTAGCGGTTGATAAAAAGGTTTCGCAGGATGGAAAGGAGCCAGGCCCTGACGTTGGTCCCTGTTTCAAATTTGTCGAAGAAGCGAAAGGCGCGCAAATAGGTTTCCTGGACCAGGTCTTCGGCCTCTGCCTCGTCCTTGATGAGGTAGAAGGCCGAGGTGTAGAGATGGGAGAGCTGGGGGAGCGCCACTCGCCCAAACTCCTCCTTCAAATCCTTTTTTCGGTCAGCAGAGAAAAACCACAACCTTGCTCCAGAGACTGCTCCAGTCGACCCGTTCATCTCTTTCCTCCTCCTTCCAGCAGTTCCTTTATCAGTTCACAGCAGTCGACGACCTTGATGCCTTCCCCCGCCAACTTGCTCAACAACTCCACGCCACGTCCGTCGACAAAGGTCACCTCTGAGAAGTCTAGCAATACCTTTCGTTTCTCGTTCAAGCAGGTCAGGCACTCACCTTCGAGCAAAGGGACCCAGTCAGAAGCAAGCTTACCTTCCAGCTTCATTGTCACCGTTGAGGGATCTTCAGCTACTTTGGTAATTCGAAGCACGATGCCTTTCTCCTTCAGAACTGCGGTTTCACCAACCAATTGCAAGCCTGGTGCCAGATGCACAGGAAAGCAGCCAAAGAGGCCTAAGTATAAGATAAGTTGGGAGAAAGTTTTGTCCTGAGGCTATTACAGAGAGGGGTAGTGCCGGCGGGAATTTCCAATACTTTGGGAGGCCCACAACATATTGGGAATTTTTACTTTTTCTTTATCCCGAGCTTCTTAATCCTTGCCTCTAGGGTGGTGGGTTTTATGTTGAGCAGTTTCGCCGCCCCCTTCTCACCGCTAACCCGCCACCCTGTCCT
>JAZFYO010000036.1:0-5484 GCA_036443615.1 Binatia bacterium
GCAGGAGGGAAAAGGCCAGCTTCATATACTGTCGGGAGACCAGAGAGACCAGCGGGCTACGACCTTGAGCATGGAGAGAGAAGCGCCGATCGTTCCCAGGAGGGTCCCGGAGACTTTGGAACTGCCACCAGACCGCCGCCTGTAGCTCACAGGGACCTCGATAATCCGACAGTCCAGCTTGCCAGCCTTGATAATCATCTCGCAAGGCCAACCGTATGTACGCTCCTGCATTTGGAGCTGCTCGAGGGATTTCCGGCGGATGGCTCGAAAGGGCCCCAAGTCCGTTGTCCGGACCGGCAAGGCAAACCCAATCAACCAGGCAATGAATCGGTTCCCTAGGCGAGCATGGAAAGGAATCGCGTGGGCATCCTCAGCCCTCAGGGTCCTGGTGCCCAGGACCAGGTCTGCATCTCCGTGAATGATGGGTGCTGTGAGTTCAGGGATCTCGCCGGGGTGGAAGCTACCGTCAGCATCCATGAATACCAGGATGTCTGCATCCTTCGCAGCTTTAAATCCAGCCCAACAGGCAGCCCCATAACCCTTCTGTGACTCTGACAGAACGCGGGCCCCTGCCCTAGAAGCAACGCTGGCCGTGCGATCGCTGCTCCCATTGTCGACAACGACAATGTCATTGACTACGGTCCGGGGGATGGCTGCTAGGACAGATGGCAGGGACTCTTCCTCATTAAGAGCGGGGATGATGAGTGAGACTTTCATTAGAAGAAGTCAGCCTTCAGTAATCGGTTCACAGGTTTTAATTCCAATGAAGGGCCTGAACTATATATTGCTTGGCGCTGATTGCTGAGGGTTGAAGGCTACACTAATTTATTGGCTCCGGAGCGTAAGCCGACCCGTCACAACGGCTCCTGCACAGCGGTCAATTTGGATCTCGACGCTAATCTCGTTCCCTTGCAAGTTACCTTCGGCCTTGATGGTCCCCTCGCATTTTGCTGTTTTGATGGGCATTGAAACTACTAGGTGATTGCCTTGGACTGTCCCTTCCGCTTGACCTCGACCCACTCCCGCGAGGAACCAGGCACCCCAGACCCGAGGCCCCTTTTGCACAAGAACTGCTCTAACCTTTCCCGAAACGATGGAGCTCTCATATGTTCCATACCAAGTGCCGGAGAAAGGTCCGGCACGTTTGGGCATGCTGCCGGACGGGGTCTTGAAGGCGTAAAGCTTCCCATCCATCGATCCTTGATAAAGGGTTCCGTCCGCACCGATAGCTGGGGAGGAAATCAATGATCCTTTAGTAGCGAATTTCCACAGCGCCGTTGCCCATTTTCCGGATTGGGGCGGCTTGACTGCGTGGAGGGTCCCACGCTCATCGCCCAGGTACAAGGTCCCGTCAGCCGCAAGCAGCGGTGAGGACTGAATGCCGGGCCCCAGCTTATAGCGCCATAGGACCTGGGCACTGGTCCTGAAAAAGCCTCGGCTCTCACGAATTGCGTAAAGCACCCCGTTCTTTCCCCCAAAATAGATGGTGCGGTCTGGCCCAATGGCAGCAGAAGAGAAGATCGCGTAGGTGCGATAACCGGACCGGGAGACCCCATCAAAGGTCCACCTCACTTTCCCTGTCTTTGTGTCAAGGGCGTAGAGAAGCCCATCATTTCCACCGATGTATAGCGTTCCCTCTTCATCAATTGCCGGTGCGTTTTCGAATCCTCCTTTTGCGTCTCTATCTCCCGAATCGAAGGTCCAACGGATCTTTACAGGCCGCCCCGCCTCCCCAGGGGGCTCAAGGGCGTAGACCTTGCCGTCCATTGAGGCGACAAAAATCGTCCCGTCAGAATCCACAGCAGGGGAGCTGATAAGGGCACCCTGGGTTTGGAATCGCCACTTGATCTTAGCCCCCTCGATACCCTGGGGCGGAGTGATCCCGTAGTAGGCCCAGTCGTCTGCGCCGATAATGAGGGTCCCATCAGGGGCGAAGGCGGGTGAGGTCTCGATGGTAGCGCCGAGGTTGAGCGACCAGACTACCTCCCCCATAATCCCTTTTTGTGGGGCCGTGAGCGCATAGACATTGCCGTCCTTGGCTCCGAAGTAGATGATCCCCTGCCGGTCCAGAAACGGGGTTGAATAGATGGCGTAGGTGTCGAAGTTGGTGGGAAAGACCCAGCGAACGTTCCCGGTTTCTGCGTCCAGGGCGTAGAAGATCCCGTTGTTCCCACCTATATAGATTGTTCCGTCACTTCCAATTATAGGATCGGTTTCTATTCCGCCATCCTTTTCGGCGCGGCCAGTGGAGAACACCCAGCGAATACGGTTCGTATCAGGCCCCTTAATGTGGGTTCGCCCTATCCGTTTGAGGCCGCCACGGTATGTGGGCCAGGGACTATGAGCCAGGTCTTGGGCTAGAAGTGAAGGGAGCTGCAGACCAGAAAGCAGGATAACCAGCATCGTTGCGGCCAAGAAGAGGTTTCTGAGGGATTTGAGTCCGTTGGTGGTCGGCATAACCTCGATTCGAAAAAAGGTCGTGAGCCAGCTACATTGCGGCGAGTTGGACCGGGGCCAGAATGTCCGGGATCTGCCTTCAGAGGGCAGAAGTCGGCGGCGGTCCGGATCGGGGCTAATTTCCATCTCATTCTCCTCCTTGAAGGTCTGCCTTGTTATAGAGTCTGAATTTCCAGTGGGCCCAGTTCATGGATTCTCCGATGCCTTTTAGCGAGATAAAGAGAAAACCACAAGCGTAAATAAATAGGAAGGGGCTGATCCAGATCCCTCGGATGGTCAAGGCCTTACTGAATGCAAAGAGTGCATACAGTCCAAAGACCAGCTCTAAATATGGAAGAAGGTCAAACTTGAGGCGATAGCTTTGTAGTTTCTCGCGCAGGTCCCCCGGGCGACGGACGCCAAACTTAGGCGTGCGGATGAACTTTCCTCCGGACAAGAATATTCCTTCAAAAACGGCTCGGGAATTGCTGAGGGCAATTCCGGTGCCTAGCAAAGTGAGTAACGGGATCCAGCGAATCCTTGACCGCCAATCAGGATATAAGGCTTTCTGCGAGGCAATATAGAGAGTAGAGGGGCCAACGGTGGCTAAGGCAAAGAGGAGGAATGCGGTGGCTATGACCCAGGGCTTGGGCTGCTGGTTATGCAAAAGGATCATGGGATATGAGAGGAGCATAGTTGAGACCATCAATGGATGGATCAAGTAATGGGTCAGGTGAAGTATGGCCTGGTATTTTGCCAGCCAGGAAGATCGTGACTTGAGGATCTTTGGAATAATTTTACGGGCTGTTTGGATGGAACCCTTGGCCCAACGGAACTGCTGGGATTTAAAGGCGGCAACCTGCACGGGGAGTTCGGCCGGGCACACAACTTCCATGACGTATTTAAGCTGCCAGCCGGCTAGCTGCGCCCGATAGCTTAAGTCCATATCTTCCGTCAACGTGTCTGCCTGCCAGCCTCCGGCGTCCAGGATTGCCTGCCGCCGCCAAATCCCGGCAGTTCCGTTGAAGTTGAGAAAGAGGCCAGACCAGGCCCGGGCCCCCTGTTCGATCGAAAAGTGGCCATCAATGCCTATGGATTGAGCCCGGGTGAGGAGGGAATAGTCAGGGTTCGTATGGCCCCAGCGGGCCTGCACCAGCCCAACCCGTGGATTGGAGAAGTAGGGAATCGTCCTGCGCAAGAAGTCCGGCGGGGGGACAAAATCGGCATCGAAGATCGCCATGAACTCTCCTCGGGCCTTTTCCATCCCCTCCTTCAGAGCCCCTGCCTTGAACCCGTGCCGGTTTACTCGTCGGATGTGGGAAAGGGATAGGCCCTTCTGCTGGTATTGGACAATGAGACGACGGGTAATTTCAGCAGTATCGTCCGTGGAATCATCGAGGACCTGTATCTCCATTCGGTCTCTTGGGTAATCAAGGGAACAAACGGCCCTCAGTAGTCTGTCGATTACGTAGCGCTCGTTATAGATGGGGAGCTGGACAGTAACCAGAGGAGGCTCCCTATACCAGTGGAGGCCTTTAAAATCCCTAAGAATGCGGCGATATTCTCGTAAGCCGTTGCCCCGGTTGCGGCGAAAAAGGAACAGGAGGACATAGCAGTTGGTCCCGTAGAGAAATAGACCTCCAAGACAGAGGATGTAGAGGCAGATTAAAAAGTAGTGGAGGAAGGTGACGGGGTTGCCAGGGACCACTTAAACCTCCTCTCATTCGGTGTTTTAGTTGAAATGTGCTCTAAGGCTAATAAAACGTAAAGGGGAGCGAACTCCACCCAGATAATCCAGGAGGGCATTACCCCGTCGGGGATGAGATACTTCAGGTACGACAGGGGAACTACAAGGGAGAGGTAGAGCCAGGCCCGGGACGGTGTAAGGCACAGAAAGGGGATCATCAAGCAGAGATACCAGGGGTGAAGGGCGGGGTAAATCAGGACAAGGTAGGCACTAAGTACAAGGTAGAGTTTCGGGATGAGATCAATGGGGGCCTGATCCCGCCGGCGAGCGACTGGAAATAAGAAGGCGAGCAGAAGGGTGAAGAGGATGTAACGAATCCAGGGGGAGGGAATCGAGAAGGCCTTGGTGGCCTGTAGTAATCCCGCTTGGACAAGGCCAGGATTGAAGATCTCGTTGGGATCCGAAAAATAAGTTGGTAGAAACCCCAAAATTTTGCCTGCCGCACCCGCGTATGGGAGATAGGCCAGCGCTACCACGAGCAAAAAGGGAAGGATGGTCTTAAGTCGCTTACCTGGGGGGATCACCACCAGGAGCAGGGCCGGAACAAACTTAATGGCCGCTGCCAGCCCCAGTGCTGCCCCGGCTCGCATGGGCTGGCTTCGGAGAAAGAAATAGACGAAGGCCAGCAGTGGGGGGAGCATTAGGCCTTCGATATGACCGCTGTGGAATAGTTCATAGATGACCAAGGGATTCCAGGCATAGATTAGGACCAGGCTCTGGGGGAGCCGGACTTCCCTGAGAATTAGGACCAGCATAAAGAGCGTTAAGGCTTCAGCCACTAGGGCTGCGGCCTTGAATTTCGCAGGCGTGTCCAGATCTAACAGGTAACCCGCTTGGAAAAGGAGTTGCGCCCCAGCGGGATAGACAGTCCTAGCTTCCTTGCGGTTTATGTTGGGATATATCCTTTCGTCCCGAAGAAAGGTGAGGCGCTTATTCCCTGGCGGGTAAAGATAGGGGTTCATCTCACCCGAAACCTGTACCTTGCCGTCCCATAAATACCGGTAGAGGTCACTGGAAAGGACCGGGGTCTGGGGGATGAGAGGAAGGCGAAAAAGGAGGGCAAAAAGGAGGATTCCAAGGATGTGACCTTTGCTGCTCTCTTCCCCTACCCCTCTGAGGAACCGCAGGGCCAGTAAGTAAAAGAGGCTGAGAGGTACAAGTAGAATCAGGTGGGAAACGATTTTTTGTGGAGGGACGCCCAGGATTCCGAGCCAAGTCAGCGCATCCCCAACGCTAAGATTCACCGCGTAGAGTACGGCAGACAAAAGGCCCAAAAGCCAGAGTCTAATCCATAGCCCCTT
>JAZFYO010000037.1:0-10595 GCA_036443615.1 Binatia bacterium
AAATTCCGCTTGGGACATTCCTGCGCCAAGGCTTGCAACGGCATTGAGCCGAGGAAAACCCACAGTCCCAACGCGACAATAAGATATCGTAATGGCTTCACATTACACTCCTTTTAGACACAGGATATATCAATAAACACACCTTATCAGTGTAGTTATATAGCCTTCTTTTGTCAAACACTTGTAGCCCCCCATTCCCAATGCGTAGCCAGTGCTGCTTGAGGCCTTATTCCATGCGGGAAAATCGGCCATTTTACATGCAAAATCACCAGCTTAAGGGCTTCGGGACGCCCCGGAATTCTCCTCGGTCAGTTCCGGCATTCATCCGTAGCAAGCCCTAGCGGCTACCCCGCTATTCCGACCAACAGCCCACAGGGCAGGCGGTTAATATGGGATCTTTCAGGGGGGGCCCTCAGTTATCCCCCAAGAGCATGATCACCTGTGAAAGCAGGTTGACCCCTTGATGCATCTTCATCCTCACATTCGTAGCACCACACGATTAGCAAAAAGGCCACGCATAACTAGGATTGGAAGGGGGCGGCCCATAATTTTAGCCTAGTCCAGGTGGCAGCCGCGCAGGGCAAGTCCTTGTAAAAAAGGGAGCTCTCGTTTAATAGAAGAGGGATTTCCGAAAGGTCTGCGAGGCCCGCAAGGCTTCAACGTAGATTGATGAGCATTGAATTGGAGCGGAAAGACCGGGTGGCCCTGGTCACAATCCAACGCCCTCCTCTCAACGTTCTGGACCTCGCCATGCTGCGGGAGCTTAGCAGGGTCTTGGATTCAGTGGACCGCGATGATGCGGTCGAATTTCTGGTGCTCCGCGGGGGCGGGGACCGCGCCTTCTCTGTGGGGGTGGATATAAAGGATCATACCCGGGAAAAGGTGCCTGAGATGCTGGAGGTGGTCCATGGCGTAATTCGCCGTCTCGTCACGCTGCGACAAATTACCATAGCCCTGGTGCGGGGGGCCTGCCTCGGAGGGGGATGCGAGCTTGCCAGCTCCTGCGATTTGATCTTGGCTTCCGAGGAGAGTTTTTTCGCTACCCCGGAGATCAATGTTGGGTGTTATCCTCCTGTGGCCCTGGCACGATTTCCCACGCAGATAGGATATCATCGGGCGGCAGAGATGATCCTTACAGGCCGAAAGATTTCGGCGCGGGAGGCTTTGGCAATCGGGCTGGTCAACCGGGTCAGCACAGACGGGGAATTGGGGCAGGCCCTGGAGACTCTCCTGGATGAGCTTAAAGGGAAAAGCGCTGCGGTACTTCGCATCACGCTCAAAGGCTTAAGGGAAATCTCCATGGGGACATTTAATGACGCCCTGAAAAGATCAGAGGAGATCTACCTCAACGAGCTGCTAAAAACCGACGATGTCGAAGAGGGCTTACAGGCCTTTTTGGAGAAGAGAAAACCGCAGTGGAAAAATCGATAGGTCTTCTGTCGTGGTGTTGATGACATCGCAACAGGTGGGATGATAAGGATGGAGGACCACACAATCTACATTATCGGCCTTGGTTTTAATAAGATCACAGGTGATTTCTAATGGGGAGGAAATTCTCATGAAATTTTTAGGATTACTGTTAGCAGTAGGTCTTTTCTTATTTGCTACCGCTTGCGGGGAAAAGAAGGTAGTCAAAAAAGAAACAATGAGTGCTGGAGGTTCCACGCTGGAGGCCGTCAAGGCCAAGGGTTTCGTTCAGTGCGGGGTAAACCAAGGCCTGCCGGGATTCTCCAATCCGGATGACAAGGGCAACTGGGTTGGCCTGGATGTGGATGTGTGCCGCACCGTTGCGGCGGCCATTTTCGGAGATGCCGGCAAAGTAAAGTTCACGCCTCTATCGGCGAAGGAGCGTTTCACTGCTCTGCAATCTGGAGAGATCGATGTGCTCTCTCGCAATACGACCTGGACTTTCGTTCGGGACAACGCGCTCGGATTAGACTTTGCCGGAGTGGTTTATTACGACGGTCAAGGCTTCATGGTTCGAAAGAGTCTTGGCGTGAAGGGCGGGCGGCAACTCGGCGGGGCAAGCGTATGTGTCATTACTGGTACAACCACAGAGCTGAACCTTGGGGATTATTTCCGCGCCAACAAAATGACATACATACCGGTCGTCTTTGAAAAGGGTGACGAGACCGTTGCGGCTTACGATGCGGGAAGATGCGACGTTTTCACCACCGACCGGTCCCAATTGGCCGGTCAGCGTATCAAGCTTGCGAATCCAGAAGACCACGTAGTCCTGCCTGATGTTATCTCGAAAGAGCCTTTAGGTCCGGTGGTGCGCCACGGGGACAATCAGTGGGGGGATATTGTTCGCTGGAGCCTCAACGCCATGATCATTGCCGAGGAGAAGGGGGTAACATCGAGTAACGTCGATAAGATGAAAGCGGAGTCAGCAGACCCGGAAATTAAGCGCCTGTTGGGACGTGAGGGTGATCTCGGAAAGAAGCTTGGACTCTCTAATGATTGGGCTTATCAAGTCATTAAGCTTGTGGGCAATTACGGTGAGGTCTACAACAGGAACGTTGGTCCAGATACGCCTCTCAAACTAGAGCGCGGGATAAACCAGCTCTGGAACAAGGGCGGTATCCTCTATTCGCCCCCGATGCGTTAGATAATCGACACAGGACGAGGCGGCAGCCCACCTGACCGAGACCGGGCTTGCCGCCAACGGTTCTTTTCTCGTCCTCATCGTCGGAAACGCTTTTTATGTCAGTCAACGCCAAGGATAAGTTGGACCCAGGTCGATCGGCGATCTGGAACGATGCCCGTTACCGGGCCCTGTTTTTCCAAGTCCTTGTTCTTGTGGCGGTGATCGCCTTCTTTGTCTTCATAGTCAACAACACCCTGGAAAATCTCGCACGCCGGGGCATTGCTTCCGGGTTTGGCTTCCTGTCTTCCACCGCCGGGTTCGGAATCATTATGCACCTTATCGAGTATAGCGAGGAGTCGAGTTATGGCCGCGCTTTTCTGGTCGGTTTATTGAACACGCTCCTTGTATCCTCGCTGGGAATCGTATTTGCCACCACTCTTGGGTTCTTTGTGGGCATATGCAGGCTGGCCGACAACTGGCTGCTCGCCCGATTGGCTGCCGCCTATATAGAGGTGCTTCGTAATATCCCGCTCCTCCTGCAGATCTTCTTTTGGTACTTTGCTGTTCTTCGGCTACTCCCTTTACCCCGCCGGAGCCTTGAGATTGGTGGGACGGTATTTCTCAACATTCGTGGCCTCTATATGCCGTCACCTATCCTCGAGCCCGGCTTTGAGGCAGTGGCCCTGGCCTTTATCGTAGCGATCGTGGCCGTGATCCTAGTTGAGCGCTGGGCCCATCGCCGGCGAGAGGCAACCGGTCTCTATTTTCCTACACCGTATGTATCCATCGGAATCCTCGCCGGTGCACCTTTGATTACGGCTATTGCCACAGGCTTACCGCTTTCCTGGGAGTTCCCAGAATTGAAGGGCTTCAACTTTGTCGGCGGTATGGTCTTGATTCCTGAATTCGCTGCCCTGTTGGTGGCGTTGTCGGCTTACACGGCAGCCTTCATCGCCGAAATAGTTCGCGCCGGCATCCAGTCGGTTAACCGGGGCCAGATAGAGGCGGCCTATTCGCTTGGACTAAAACCTGGCCAGACGCTTCGTCTCATAATCATTCCGCAGGCCCTTCGGGTCATCATTCCACCCTTGACCAGCCAGTTCCTGAATCTTACGAAAAACTCCTCGCTTGCCGTTGCCATCGCCTATCCCGAGTTGGTTTCGGTGTTCGCCGGGACAGTCCTTAACCAGACTGGCCAGGCCATTGAGGTGATCGTCTTGACCATGGCGGTCTACCTCACGATCAGCTTGCTGATCTCGCTCTTTATGAACTGGTACAATCGGAAGGTTGCCCTGGCTGGAGGATAAGGCTTGGATAAGAAAATGGTCAGTCAGGATTTTACCCGACCAGTTGCATCCGTGCGACTCTTTGGCTGGTTCCGCCAGAATCTCTTCTCATCCCCCTTTCAGGCCTTGTTTACCTTGGGTGTTCTTTACCTCCTGTACTTCGTTGTCCGTGCCGTAGTTCAGTGGTCGTTCATCGACGCCAACTGGAGCGGCAATTCACGAGAGGATTGCACCCAGGCGGGAGCCTGCTGGGTCTTTATTAAGGTTCGCTTCGAGCAGTTTATATACGGATTTTACCCGGAGGCCGAGCGCTGGCGGGTTAATACCGCCTTTCTGCTTTGCATTTTGGCTTCACTCTTGCTCTTCGTGCGTTCATTCCCCAGAAAGATCTGGCTGGGGGCTTTTCTGCTCTTCGTTTATCCGGTCCTAGGCTATATCCTTCTCGTCGGCGGGGCGTTTGGGTTGCCTGTGGTCGAGACGCAGATTTGGGGGGGGCTAATGTTAACCCTGGTGATTGCGGGGATCGGCATTGTTGGCTCACTCCCTATTGGTATCGTTCTTGCTCTTGGGAGGCGCTCGACCATGCCAGTGATCCGTGCAATCTGCGTGGCCTTTATTGAGCTTGTGCGCGGCGTGCCACTGATAACTATCCTCTTTATGGCGTCCGTTATGTTGCCTATGTTTCTCCCCGAGGGGATAAACTTTGATAAGCTGCTGCGTGCCCTTATTGGCGTTACGCTTTTTGCCGGGGCATACATGGCTGAGGTTGTCCGTGGCGGCCTCCAGGCGATCCCGCGCGGTCAGTATGAAGCAGCTGCCTCTTTGGGTCTTGGATATTGGAAAATAGTGGGTCTGGTCATCTTGCCGCAGGCATTAAGGATTGTTATTCCTGGGATCGTCAACACATTTATTGCATTGTTCAAGGACACCACGCTGGTCCTGATTATTGGACTGTTTGACCTTCTCGGAATGATACGGGCTGCTACCACGGATCCCAAATGGCTGGGCTTTGACCTAGAGGGGTATGCCTTTGCGGGATTAGTCTTTTGGATTTTCTGCTTTGGTATGTCTCGCTTTAGCATCGCTCTTGAAAAAAAATTGGGACCCGAAGATCAACGGGGCTGGGCTAGGTAAAGTGGAGGGCGCGCCAACGTCTATAAACGAAAATACAGAATCCAGTGGGCCGATAATCCAGATGGTTGATGTACACAAGTGGTTCGGCGACTTTCATGTGCTGAAAGGCATCAACCTCACCGTCCACAAGAGTGAGCGCATTGTAATCTGTGGGCCATCGGGGTCTGGAAAATCGACCATGATCCGCTGCATCAACCGGCTTGAGGAGCACCAACGGGGCCGGATCATAGTCGACGGGATAGAGCTTACCAACGATCTCAAGCATATCGACCAGATCCGTCGAGAGGTCGGCATAGTTTTCCAACAGTTCAACCTCTTCCCTCATTTGACGGTAATAGAGAATCTGATCCTTGCGCCTGTTTGGTCGCGCAGGATGCGTAGAGACGAGGCGGAGCAGATCGCCATGAAATATCTCGAACGGGTTCGCATCCCCGAGCAGGCCCACAAGTACCCGGGCCAGCTCTCGGGAGGCCAGCAGCAGCGTGTGGCAATCGCTCGGAGCCTCTGCATGAGTCCAAAGATCATGCTCTTCGACGAACCTACATCGGCCCTCGACCCGGAGATGATCAAAGAAGTTCTGGACGTCATGATTAGCCTTGCAGAAGAGGGTATGACGATGATGGTGGTGACCCATGAGATGGGCTTCGCCCGCACGGTTGCGGATCGGATGATGTTCATGGACGGTGGTGAGATCATAGAGGAGAGCGTTCCCAGCGAGTTCTTCAACAACCCGAAATCCGAGCGGACAAAGTTGTTTCTGAGTCAGATCCTCTCGCAATGAAGCCATTAGGAGCATTTGTGGTACTCCTCTTTTTCGATAGGATTATGGCGGTTCTTTGCTACGGGTGGAGACATCTCGGTGTCCTCTTAGTGAGTAGTTATCTCCTGGTGAATTCTGGACCTGCATATGCCGGATCTACCCTGGACACCGTCAAGGCCAAGGGCTTTGTGCAGTGCGGGGTCAATCAAGGTCTGCCGGGCTTTTCCAATCCAGATGACAAAGGCAACTGGGCAGGCATCGATGTGGACCTTTGCCGCGGCCTTGCCGCTGCCGTCTTCGGAGACGCGAGCAAGGTGAAGTTCAGGGCGACATCAGCAAAGGACCGTTTCACTGCTCTGCAGTCCGGCGAGGTCGATCTGCTCTCGCGCAATACCACTTGGACTTTTGTTCGGGATAATGCACTTGGCTTGGATTTCACCGGCATAATGTTTTATGACGGTCAGGGCTTTATGGTTCGGAAGGACCTGGGTATCGGGAGCGTACTCGATCTGGACGGGGCGAGCATATGTGTAATCACTGGCACGACAACAGAGCTAAACCTCGGTGACTACTTTCGGACGAACAAGTTGAATTACAGGCCTGTAGTTTTTGAAAAGGCCGATGAGGCAGTTGCAGCCTACGAGGGGGGTCGGTGCGATGCCTTTACGACAGACCGGTCTGGCCTGGCCGCTCAGCGAGTTAGGCTTGCCAGACCGGAGGACCACATGGTCCTGCCGGAGGTCATTTCGAAGGAACCTCTGGCTCCGGCGGTCCGGCATGGGGACAATCAGTGGGGTGATATCGTCCGTTGGACCCTTAACGCCATGATCATTGCCGAAGAAAAGGGCGTGACGTCGAAGAACGTCGATCGAAAAAAGGAAAGATCGACGGACCCGGAGATAAGGCGCTTGCTGGGCGTCGAGGGTGATCTTGGTAAGGGCCTCGGCCTCTCCAATGATTGGGCGTATCAAATTATCAGGCAGGTCGGAAATTATGGCGAGGTGTATGACAGAAACGTGGGTCCAGAGAGTCCACTCAGGCTCGGACGAGGTCTGAATCAGCTCTGGAATCGGGGCGGTATCCTCTACGCCCCCCCGGTGCGCTGAGCATGGGAAGCTTTTGCCATTTGCCGGTGTTGATCGTTGGTAATCTTTCGGATAATTTATCGAATATAGCTTAGGTGGTCGACCGGTTTGTTAATATCGTAGCTTTATCAGGAGGGATGTCATGGAGCAGGCAACCAATTCAAAGGTGATTGATGCGGATGCCCACGTCATTGAGACCGAGAAGACCTGGGATTACCTTGAGCCCTCGGAACGCAAATTTCGCCCGCTCATTTACGGATCACCGGAGGATCCTACCCGCCAACACTGGGTCCTCGACGGCAAGATCCGGGGATTCCGCTTTGCCACACTGAGCGAACAGCAGCTCGACTCATTGAGCAAGAAGGCCGGGAGGAGCTTTCAGACCCCGCAGACGGCGCGTGAGTTGGATGATGTCAGCCTTCGCCTGGCCCATTTGGATGAGCTCGGTATCGACGTTCAGGTTTTGCACAATACCATGTGGATCCAGGAGGTGACCGAGCGGGCAGACGCAGAGGTTGCCCTGTGCATGAGCTGGAATCGCTGGATGAGCGATGTCTGGAAGCAGGGTCGTAACCGCTTGCGCTGGTCCTGTGTCGTTCCGGCGATGACGATTGAGGAGAGTCTGCGGCAGATGAGACACGCTAAAGAGAACGGCGCCGTCGCCGTTTGCCTCCGTCCGTTCGAGGGAGGTCGCCATCTCGTCGACCCTTATTTTTATCCTATTTACGATGAGGCGGTTCGCCTCGACATGGCTATGGCCATTCACATCGCCAATGCCAGTCCCGGGTTCCGCGATTATCTGAACCCGCGCTTCGACAAAGGCGGGGGCTTGGCGCCTTTTCGTTTACCCACCATCATGGCCTGTTTCTCCCTGATCATGAGCGAGATACCCAAGGTATTTTCTGATCTCAGATGGGGCTTCATCGAAACTTCATCCCAGTGGGTCCCGTGGATCGTAAGCGAATCTATCCGTCGTGCGGCAGCTGCTGGTCACGAGATCCCTCCCAATCCCTTCAGCGCCTTCAAGATCTATGTGACGGCGCAGACGGACGATGATTTTCCATACGTATTCAAATATGCCGGCGAGGATAATATTATCATTGGGACCGATTACGGTCACACGGACGCCTCCAGCGAGATCGACGCAATCACGGTTTTCAAGGGTTTAAAGGACGTCAGCGACTCGGCAAAGAAAAAAGTATTGAACGACAACCCCAGGGCGCTGTTCGCGCTGTAGCCCGTACCTGATGCAGAATAGTTGTCCCGAGGCTGCCCATTCTTTTGATGATTCTAAGGAGAAGAGTCGATGAAAGACGGATTGAAGGTTTTGGATTCAGACATGCATGTCAGAGAGCCGGCGGATTTATGGGAACGGTTTATGGAGCCAGAATGGCGGGATAGGGCGCCTAAGATCATTAGCTCGACTTCGCGCAGCTCGGCTATGGTTTTGCTCGATGGGAAAATATTGAAGGGTTACTCCCCGACGTATCGAGGCGGAATTTTCGATGCTACACGAATTGATGCCGAGATCGCTGACGCCAGGGCCAGGGGATTTGACGGTAGATCACAAATCGATGCAATGGAAAAGGAGGGATTGGATGTAGCGGTTTTGTATCCCTCAATCGGCTTGGGGATCATGATGAGGGAGGATATGAATCCCAAGCTGGGGGCCGCCATCGCCAGGGCGTATAACAATTGGCTTTATGAGTTCTGTCAAACGGATCCCAAGCGTATGAAAGGGGTCGCGATGATTTCACTGCATGACGTCACTGAGGGAATCAAGGAAGCCCAACGCACCGTTACGGAACTCGGTTTCGTAGGAGTGTTTGCTCGACCGGAGCCGCTTCGCTCTCTCCCCTGGCACTCCAGATATTATGACACCTTGTGGTCTGCCTTGGAGGAACTAGGTGTTCCCTTGGGATTCCACTCAGCGGCGGCTAGTGGTGAGCTCCCTCAGGTGGGCGACCGATTTGGAGATGACTTCCTCCTGCGGCATATTTGCGGGCATCCGATGGAGAACATGCTGGCCATGGTCGACATTATCTGCGGTGGCGTCCTCGAGCGTCACCCAAAGCTGAAGGTTGCGTTTTTGGAATGCTACAGTGGTTGGGTCTCATTCTGGCTGAACCGTATGGACGGTGCCATCGAAAAATCACGCAAGGCACCGATTACGAAGATGAAGCCGAGCGAGTACTTTAAACGCCAGTGTTGGATTTCTACCGAGGCGGAAAGGGAGCTGGCGATGACCACACAGCTCATTGGAGATGACAATATCGTTTATTCAACCGACTACCCGCACGGCGACTCGGATTTCCCCCATGCAGTTGACGAGCTTCTGGAGATTGAAGGAGTTTCTACCGAGACTAAGAAGAAAATCCTATGGGACAACTGTGCCCGGTTATATAAAATTTAAGTTGTTTGAGTAACGATCTTTACCTCAGGTTATTCGATGCCTCGCTGCCGTCATGTTCACCAACGGGCGCAGGGTCAGCGGAGACGGGCCTTCCCGTGCCAGATATCTAATGCCAGTTTCTTCATGGTAGCGCGGTCAGGCTTCAATCTATCCCGCTCCATCCCATCGGGAAAATTATAGAATGCGATAGGGACTTTGTATCGGGGCAACAGGGCCTTCAGTCCCTCCGTGATGGCCTCCGGATCCATCTTTTTCTTTTGCGTCTGGATGAAGGCGACCGGGTGATGGCCGAATTCTTCGTCCGGGACCGCAACCACCAGGGCCTGTGCGATGTCCGGAAGC
This sequence comes from Binatia bacterium, assembly GCA_036443615.1. Classification (GTDB taxonomy): domain Bacteria; phylum Desulfobacterota; class Binatia; order UBA9968; family CAXXLF01; genus JACZXR01. Next base: position 9,611 of record JAZFYO010000037.1, read on the forward strand.
TCTCCCAGTGCTGTCTCGATTTCCTCCGGATGAATGTTTTCACCCCCGGAGATGAACATATTGTCTTTGCGCCCGAGGACAGTCAGGTACCCCTCTGAATCGATCTGACCAAGATCTCCGGTTGCAAACCACCCTTGGCGGTTCACGGGCAGATAAACCTGTTCTCCTTCGACGTAGCCTGGCGAAAGTGTTTGGCCCCGAACGTGGATTTCGCTGTCCTCAGCGATGCGGACTTCGCGGTACTTTAATACCCTTCCCGAAGTGAACTGTTTCTCTCTTGGCGTATCAGTCCCCGTCGTTGTGACCTGAGATGCCATTTCAGTCAGGCCGTAACTGATATGAAGGGGGATTCCTCTCTCACCGGCCTCACGGAGCAGTGGTGCAGTCATAGGCGCCCCGCCCATGAGCAGGGCCTTGAGTCCCTTGAGCCTTCTAGTGTCTTTCTGATTCCGAAGGATACGGTAGAGCTGCGTGGGGACCATGGAAACGTGGGTAACGAGGTATCGGGAAATCAATTCGACAATGTCTTTCGTCTGGCCGGGCAGCACAACGGCGGCACCACCGAGCAGGCAGCGAAACAGGATGGCCAGACCTCCCACGTGGTGGAGAGGCAGGGTCAAGAGCCATCGGTCCCCAGGACCCAATTTGATATTCATATTGGACCCCTCGGCATTGTAATAATGATTGCCATAAGAGTGGAGGACCGCTTTTGCCTTTCCCTGGCTGCCGGATGTGAAGATAACGGTCGCCGGCTGGTTCAGCAGTATTTCCTCTCGTATCGGTTGGGTGTGATCCGGTGGGACTTTGCCCACCAGCTCATCCGGGTCTAGCAGGGTGAGGCCGGCAAGCGCGCGAGACAAATTCAAATCAGAGGACAAGATGAGCTTCGAGCAGCCAATCCTTTCAAGTAGAGACTTTATGCCTTTCGGTGGAACGCCGGTGTTGAGCGGACAGGCGGTGGCTCCAATTCTGAAAAGGGCAAGGA
>JAZFYO010000038.1:0-8780 GCA_036443615.1 Binatia bacterium
TCCATCATCTTTTGCTGATGTGTGGCTGGCCAGTAAATGCGTTGACAGCTCCGGCAGAAGGAAAACTGATCCTGGGTGGAGAAGACATAGGGAGGCACTTTTTTCTCAACGGATCCTTTGGGCATGGGATCGAAAGGGGTATTGCATTTCACACAGCGCGTGAAGGGATTCTTCAACGGATCCAGGCCACAATCATGGACGACCTGTTTGAACTGCTCGCGAAAATGGTTGCTCTGGATCAGGAGGACCGCCGGAGGACTTTTCTTGTAGATCCCACGGTCCCGCGTGAGAATCAGCCGACTCTCCCTCCGTGCAGAGCGGATCAACTCATAACCCGACAGATGGAGACCGTAGCTCACATCCTGGCCGATAATGCGTAGCCACCTAGCAAGCCTCCCCAACATCTTATCTGCAACAAACCTCATGCCTTCAGGCATTTCACCAGACATCTTGTCCTCGCAAAGGAGGGATTAGAACGACATGATCAACTGCGATCGATGTGGCGAATTTTTCCAGCATTCCGATTTTGTGAATTTTTTTTGTTTAGAAGACCACGAACAGCTTCAAATGGTTCTTCGCCATCTAGGATGGATTCCCCAATCAACTTCACCATCCGTGCTAGGTTGCTCCCTTCCGCCTGGTACAGCGACTCGAAGAGCTGAAGACCATCAAGGTAAAGGAGATAGTGAGCGATGACGGCATTGTTGAGCTCTTGTCGGCTATATTCCCGGAAATGGTGCGTTGGCCGATCTGCAATCATCCGAGCCCATTCCTCCTGACTGCGGGAAAAGATCTCTTGGCGTAGGCGGAGCTTCTCCTCCTCCGGAAGATCCCCTTGATAGAGATCTTTAAGGGAAGTCCTCACACTGATGATAAATGCTGAAAACTCAAGTTCCTCTTTCCAAGCTTTAACGGCCTGCAAATACTCAGAGCTCTCTTCTCCACCGAGATCCCGGAAAAACATTATCGTTGCCCGATTGCCTACAAAGTTTGCCAGGCTCTCATTGAAATCTACTTCCCCTTTCAGGAAGAGGGTGTTGTGAAAGAGCTCGTGAAAGAGAACCTCGGCGAGCGTTACCTTGTCAAATTTCAAGAGATGGGCCAGCAGAGGATCATCAAACCAGCCCAGGGTGCTGAATGCCTGCACGGGACGGATATGGGTATCGTATCCTTGGGCCTGGAACTGATCGGCCTTCAATCTTACCTCTTCCTCGGAAAAAAAAGCCTTGTATGGAACCCGCCCGACGAACAGGAACCACCACGAGTAGGGACTAAGGTCGGTCTTAGGAACAGCCATCAACATATAGGAGAGAACAGGTCGATCCAGATAAGAGTAAGTGGCATAGCTCCCCCCGACATTCAAATGGAGTGTCTCGCGACCATATTTGCGAACTGCGAGGACTGTTTGGAATTTTTCACGGGTCTCCTGATCCAGACCCGGCTCTTTGAGAATCTGCTCGATGGGCTCCCGTCTCCAGAGGATCCTACTCTCTTCATAGGCAGCCTGAAGGATATAGAAGGGTGAGCAGCCAGAGAGCCAGACGAGCAAAAGCAGCAGGACAGAGGGCAGGTAATACAATTTCTGACTAGTGATTGGGGGACTTAAGGAAAGACTAGCCTTGAAACTTGAGCCCGGGAACAGTCGTGTCAACTCTCGATTCCTCCCGTTCGTACTGGAGTTGGTAGAGGCGGTAATAGATACCGCGCTTCTCCAGCAGCTCCGCGTGAGACCCAATCTCTCGCACCTCCCCTTTGTGGAGGACAATGATCCGGTCGGCATGACGTATTGTGGATAGGCGATGGGCAATCACCAGACAGGTCCGATCCTTCATAACCTTCACCAGTGCATCCTGGATCAAAAGCTCTGTTTCGGTATCCACGCTCGAGGTGGCCTCATCCAAAACGAGAATCTCGGGCTCAAAGACCAGGACTCTCGCTAGAGCCAATAACTGCCGCTGACCCGTAGAAAAGTTGCTTCCCCGCTCCCTCACCTGCGCCCGGAACTCCCCGGGCAGGCGGCGGATAAAACGCTCTGCATTGGAGTAGCTAGCGGCTTGCTCCATTCGTTCTACCGAGACCGATTGGTCTCCAAGGGAAAGGTTCCACAGGATGTCCCCGGAAAAGAGAAACACATCCTGGAGAACGACACCAATATGACGCCTCAATGCTTGAAGATCCCAATTCCGGACGTCCACCCCACTGACCATGACCGAGCCACGCTGGATATCATAAAAGCGGCTCAGCAGCTTGATGATGGTAGTCTTCCCCCCTCCCGTTGCCCCCACGACAGCAACCTTTTCACCAGGCTCAATCCGAAAAGAAACCCCCTTGAGGACGGAATCACCTTCTCGATAACCGAACCAAACATCGTTGAAGGCAACCTCTCCTCGAAATGGCCTGGCCACGAAAGGCCTGGGGGGGCTCGCAATCACGGTGGGTGTATCGAGGAGATGGAAGATCCGCTCTGCCGCAGACATGGCAGACTGCATGACTGCGTATTTCGTACTGAAATCACGCATGGGAATAAAAAATCGGTGGATATACTCTTTGAAGGCCACGAGGGTCCCGATGCCGATAATTCCGTGCAAAACCTCTCCACCTCCGTACCAGAGCAAAAGTGCCACGCTCACAGACCCGGCAACTTCCACCATGGAATAGAGGCTCGCTTCATACATGTTGGACAACTGATTGGCATCCCGGTGTGATGAGTTGAGGCCTTCGAATTCACGGTAGCTCTTTTCCTCCCGAACAAAGAGCTGAATCACGGACATGCCGGGAATCGCTTCTCCCAAATAGGCATTGACCCTTGCAATCCTCTCTCGAATAAGCCGGTAGGTCAGACGGGCCTTGATGCGAAAGAAGTTGATGGCCAATACCATGAGAGGAATCAACGCTAGCGAAATCAATGCAAGTCTCACGTCGAGATAGAGCATAATCGCTACAATCCACACGAGCATAATCATGTCCGAAACGAGGGTCATGACACCCGCTGCAAACATCTCTTGTAGGACCTCCACATCCGTGGTCATCCGGGTCATCAGACGGCCCACTGGATTCCGGTCAAAGGCGCTCATGGGAAGACTTTGCACATGAGAGAAAATAGCTACCCTCAAGTCGGCTAAAGCCTTCTGAGCAACAAGCATGGTAAAGTAATACTGAAAGTAATAGGTCACCACCTCTCCCACTAGGACCACGGCAAATAACGTTCCCATGACCCCGAGGCCCCATAGATTGGCACCCGCAATGTAACGGTCGATTGCTACTTTCATGATAATGGGCTGCGCAAGACCAAAGATTTGCTGCAGGGGCAGCAGCATCAAGGAAAACCCAAAAAGAGCGCGATAGGGGACTATAAAGCGCCAAAGCCTCCTGACCAGCTCGAGATCATAGGCCTTGCCAAAGATTTCTTCCTGGTGACTTTCCGCGTTCATCTAGATACGGTCCAATTCTTCAGACAACTGCTGCAGTTGGAAGAGGTCGGCATATATCCCCCCCTTGCGAAGCAGCTCCTGGTGATTTCCCTTCTCGACCACCTCCCCCTCGTCCAGCACCAAAATATTATCCGCCTCTCTGACCGCAGAGATTCTGTGAGAGATGATTATGCAGGTCTTTTCTTTAAGTGTGTCTCTAAGGGCCCTGAGTATCTCATTTTCCGTCTGGGCATCCACACTGGAGAGGCAGTCATCCAAAATCAGAATAGGAGAGTTGAAAACCAGCGCACGTCCCAGGGTGGCCCGCTGCTTTTGCCCTCCCGACAGCGCAATCCCTCTCTCTCCCACAACGGTATCCAGTCCCTGAGTGAAGATTCCAACTTCGTTATCCAGGCTTGCTACCCGAACCGCATGCTGCATCTCTTCATCCGATGCCTCATCATTCCCAAAAGCCAAATTGCTTCGCAGTGAGGCCGAAAAGAGAAAGGGATCCTGCGGGACATACCCCACAAATCGTCGCAGTTCAGAGAGAGACAGCGTGCGAATATCCCTGCCGCCAATCCTGATCTCCCCTGAAGAGACATCGTAGAGACGAGGGATTAGCTGAACCAGGGTCGACTTTCCCGCTCCTGTGCGGCCCACAATGCCCAATTTGTGTCCACGAGGGAGATCAAAACTGATATTTTTAAGGACGGCTCTCCCGTTGTCCTTGGAATCATAAGTAAACCAGACATCACGAAACTCGAGGCCACCCTGAGAATCTGGCACTGAGTGCGCCAAGGGAGGACTAGCAATTTCGGGCTCGGCTTTGAAAATTTCCTCGAGCCTCTCCATGGAAGCCCTTCCCCTTGCCAACAGAGAAAGCATCCAACCGAAGGCGGCGGTGGGCCAAGCCAAAATATTGAGATAGGCGATAAACGCCACTACATCCGCAATCATCAAGTCTCCAGAAATGACACGCATCCCCCCATACCAGATCACAATGAGCACCGTGATTCCGCTTATCCCTTGCATAAAGGGTCCAATCAGGCCACGAAGCTGAGCCATATCCATATTTCTTCTCTGATACTCCTCATTGAGCTCCACGAATCGGTGAGTCTGACTCTGCTCGCGCCCGTAAGCCTTTACCACGTGCATTCCACTAAGGTTCTCTTGAACATGACTGCTCAACGCCGACATCTGTTGCTGTACCTTGAGAGAGACCTGCTGAATCTTTCCCCGAAAATTTCGAAAGGCCCAGGCCATCATTGGATAGACAAGGATCACCACCAGGGTCATCCGCGCATCCATGGTGAACATTAAAGTCACCGCAAATAAATAGTAGAGGGGGGCATTGATAAGGTTGAGGACCCCGGGGCCTAAGAGCATACGCACGCTGGAAATGTCATTGATCACGCGGGACATCAGGTCCCCGGTCCTGTACGAATGATAAAAAGAAAGCGGGAGCTTCTGAAGATGTGCAAAGAGGTCATTGCGCAGATCGTACTCGATATCCCGACCAGCGTTGAAGATCAGGAAGCGGGAAAATGTACGGACCAATCCTTGAGCTACCGCAGCAACAATTATCATCATGGCATAAAAGACGACATCCTCTATCGGACCACCCTGCTCAATGGTGCGAACCGCCGCACGGATCCACCATGGGACGACCATGATTAACGTTGCAGTAACGGCGAGGCACAGCACCCCGATGAGGTAGCGCTTCCAATAGCGCCAGAGGTAACTCTTTAATCTTTGCATGCCGCCCATAACGATTATTGCTGTCTCAATTTCCCTTTTAATTCTCTTGCAGCAACCCGATATTTAAAGGCCTTTCGGCCGTTGATGAAAAGGACGGGGACTTCGCTTCCAAGCTTTTCTCTGAGATCGGGGTCGCGATCCACGTCCACCTCCTCGACCTCCAAGGGGATCTCCGCCGCCACCTCGCGGACTACCCCCTTCATCTCCTCGCAAAGACTGCAGTCCTCTCTCGTGTAGAGCGTAACCTGACGACTCACTTCGGCTGCTTTTCCTGATGCCTAACGAGCCCCTCCGATAGGCCCAGGAGGCCATAAATATAATCAGGGAGCGTGCTGAGGGAAACGGCAGTAACCCTAGGGTCCTCTATTGGTCCTCTGATGTGAAGGCTCGCCACGAGCAGGGAGTCCATGATGCCTCCCGACCAATGCCCGATTAGAGGCACAGAACCCAAAGTGGAGTCTACTCCTGGAAAGGGGTGAAGGGCAATAACGAAATCGATCTCATCCTTCAGAAAGAAAACTATGCTTGCGCCCACAATTATCAAAATAGTTGTCATAAACACTAAAATAGAGGTTTCAATTCATGCTAAAGGAACTTAGAAAGTGGCGCAAGACAGGGGATAAATGTTTCCTTGACAGCACTCCCCTAACTTGCTAAAAATCGACTCTGATTACCGGACACCTGAATGGGTTTTCTTGCTGGGAGGACATAATGCAGGACAGAGAAGAAGAGCTTTTGAACAGCAGGGAGGTCGCCAGGATCCTGGACCTGAGCCCTGATACGGTCAATGAGTTTGCCCGTAAGAACATATTGCCCGCCTTCAAAAAAGGAAAGCAGTGGCGATTTCACCAGAGGGATATTTTCTCCTTTAATAAGAAACAGGTAAGGGGAATCCAGGCTGCTTGACCCCCGCCGAAATGGGCGCCGACAGATTGGGCTTTTTGGGACCATGGATGAGATAGGGGCTCACGAGAGTAAGCTTTACTCGGAGCTTGCGCCGCTTTACGATAAAATATTCGGCTGGTTTTTTTATCATCGTCTGAGAACCGTCATTGAGGCCCTCGATATTCCCCGCAATGCCTCGGTATTGGAGGTTGGCGTGGGAACCGGCACTTCCTTTCCCGCCTATCCCCGTCACTGCAAAGTGACCGGGGTCGATTTAGCCCCTCATATGCTTGCCCGTGCCCGAGCCAAGATTCGGAAAAACGGGTGGGCCCATTTGAAGGTCCGGAAAATGGATGCGCTCAAACTCGAGCTCCCAGATAATGCCTTCGACTATGTCATGGCCTTTCACGTGGTCAGCGTAGTTCCGGACCCGATCAAGATGATTGAAGAGGCCAAACGAGTGTGCCGGCCCGGTGGGAGAATCGTCATTGTAAACCACTTCACTAGCGAGGTCCCAATCTTGGGTCATTTGACCGAGGCCATGGACCCGGTGACCCGGCGCCTTGGCTGGCGGACGAACCTCAGGCTGGAGCCTTTTGTCCGCGGTATACAAATTAAAATAGAGCGGGTCTATAAGATCTCAAAACTCTCTCTATACACAGTCTTGGTGGGCCGTAACGAGAAAATTTGATATTCTGAGCCGACTCACCGGAGGAACCAGATTCGCCCCATGACCCATCCGGCTAGGGGGGGACCCCTAGGCGTTTTTGAGCGCAATCCCTTCTAGCACATTGGCCACATCCTCGCATCGATCAATTGCATTCTCCAGAGTCTCGTAGATCTCTTTCCACTTGATGACCTCGAGGGGATCGTTTTTGGGCTCGAAGAGCTTAGCGACTGCCGCCCGGCATACGGTGTCACCTTCAGTTTCAAGACGGTTAATCTCAATGCAGTTCTTCATGATGGTGTCCGTGCCTTTGAGCCGCCTCAACGTGTACACCGCCTGTTCGACCTCCCGAACCGACTTCACTAGAATCACAGCCAGGAGGAGGGCCTCTTCCGAGGTCGTAGCAATCTTATAGAGATTCAGCCGCTGGGCACAGGCGTCGATGTAGTCCAGGACATCGTCCAGAGAGGAAATCAGGTTGTGGATATCTTCCCGGTCCAGAGGGGTCACGAAAGTACGGTTGAGCATTTCGATCGTGTTATGAGTTATGAGATCCGCTTCATGCTCCACGTCTTTGATCTGTTTGACTCTGGTAGGAACCTCTTTAAAATCCTTGAACAATTGTTCCAGTTGGGTCGCTCCCTCAAGGACCTTTTTTACGCTTGCCTCAAACAGATCGTAAAACCTCTCATCCCTTGGAAGAAATCGCATGACCACACCTCTATTATCTTAAATCCTCACCCCTAAAATGAATTCTAGAGATTCCTTATTGCACTTCACTCTCTGTCCCGTCAGACGACGAATTTTCTGCAGAGGGAAAGAGATTTTGGAAGAACCGATAGATGGAAAAAAGGGTACTGTTCTTCGTACTTGAAAGTATTTCCTTAGCATCCTGATAAATCTCTGGATCATTGACCAAGGCGCCAATGGTCCCCTCACCCCGCTCAATCTTTCCCGTAATGAGCGCAAGGTCTCTTGTAGTCTGCTCCAGGTCCCACATGACGCGATCCGCGTATGCCTTGTCGCTTATCAACCGCTGGAGAATCCCTTCTCCCTCTCGGAACTGTCGGGTGACGACCTCCAGGTTTGACGCGGAACTCCGCAGATTGTTGAGGATCTCTCTGCCGGCGTCAGGATCTTGAATAAGCGTCCCTAATGTCCCCTCGCCTCTTTCGATTTTTCCGGCTGCCTCTTGGAGAGAATGGGTTGCCTTCCTCATCTGACTCAAGCCGATCTTTAAATCATCCATCATCCGCCCAGCATCTCCGTCGCGGATCAGTTTACCCACAATTCCCTCTCCCCTTTCGACCGAATGCAAGATGTTCTTTAATGAAGCCGACGCAGAACGGATATTGTCCACCGTTTCCACCCACCTTGCAGCCTTGTCTGAAGCAACGAGTTCCCCGAGCAGCCCCTTCCCTTCTTCCACCGTCTTCAGAATATTCTTAAGAGAACTGGTAACCTCGATGAAATTCTGAATAACATCCCCCCCCTCTCCCAAGAGGGCTTCATAGTCTATCGGGTTGACCGATGAGATTAAACCGTCGGGCGGGAGAGGGTCGCTTTGGATACTCCCCCCTGAGAGCTCTATGAATTTATCACCCAAAAGCCCGAGCGTCCGGATCCGAGCCACCGTGTCCCTACGGACACGGGAGGCCACATCCCCCACCACCTTGATTCGAACCACGATGAAGTTTTTCCGAAGGTCCTGTGGAAAGGTCAGGCTCTCGACCGAGCCCACCGTGACACCCGAGAGACTAACAGGGGCCCCTACCGTCAGGCCGTTGGTGCGGGATAAGTGAATCTTATAAACGACTCTGTTCTCGAAGAGACGTCTCTCTTTCCCCAACATGAAGATGGTTCCACCCAAAACCGCGAGGGAAAGGAGCATAAGCAGGCCAACCCGCACCTGCGTCTCTCGAGTGGCCTTCATCGATAGGTCTCCATCAAGCGCCGTAGAGAAATTCGTGGAGGTCTAGATTCGATGCCGCCCGAGTCTCTGACTTCGTGCCGACGAAACGGATCTGCCCCTCCTGGAGTAAGGCCAGACGATCGGC
>JAZFYO010000039.1:0-5636 GCA_036443615.1 Binatia bacterium
GCCAGCGATGCACAAGGGCACATCGTCGGCAGGGGTGACCTGGTGGCCCAATTCGAGCAGGTACTGAGCAATCTTGGGGCGGTGGTGAAGGCCGCTGGCGGGACCCTGCAAGACATCGTGAAACTGAACATCTTCGTGGCCGATCTCAAGGCCTACCGAACCCATCTCAAGCCCTTGGGGGAGGTGTTTCGTGCTCACTTTGACAGCTACTACCCGGCCATGGGCCTGTTCGAAGTCTCGGGCTTCTTCCGGGAAGAGGCATTGGTTGAGTTAGAGGGGTTGGCAGTGATTGGGGCCAACGATGCAGACCGCCACAAAGAGACTCGGTGATGAACTTTAGTGTGACCTCAGAACAGCAAGCAATCCAGGCCCGGGCGGGCGAATTCGCCAAAAAGGAAGTGGCACCGATCGCGCGAGAGGCGGACGAGAAGGGCGAGTTTCCACTCCATCTGGTCAGGCGAATGGGTGAGCTCGGTTTTTTGGGTGGGACTGTTGAGCCCACCTACGGTGGCGCCGGTATGGACAATCTGAGTTTGGCTCTGGTCTACGAGGAACTGGGGCGCGCCGATTCCTCCGTCCGAGGGTTTCTGGGGGTGCATGCCAGCCTTGTGTCTCTCTGTATACGCGACTGGGGCACGGAAGTACAAAAGAAACGCTATTTGCCCCGCCTGACTAAGGGGGAATGGATTGGGTGTTACTGCCTGACCGAGCCCAATGCTGGCTCAGACGTAGCCAGCATGGAAGCGACAGTCCGAGAAGAAGGAGAGAGCTACATCCTGAACGGCGAGAAAATCTGGATCACCAACGGAAACCTCGCCGATGTGGCTTTGGTTTTTGCCACCCGGGATCCTTCAGCTCGACACAAGGGCATTTGGGCGTTCATCGTGGAGACGGACAGGCCGGGATTCCATCCAGAGAAGATGCCCGGCCAGGAGTTGGGGCACCGCGCCTCGGATCACGCACGCATTGTGCTGAAGGATTGCCGTGTCCCGAAAGATGCTCTGCTGGGTGCCCCTGGAGAAGGCTTCAGAGTGGCCATGTCGGCCCTGGATCACGGTCGGCTGGGCGTTGCAGCCGGCGCCCTGGGCGTTGCTCAAGCCTGTCTGGATGCCTGCCTCGACTTCACTCGTAGGCGGCGCCAGTTTGGCCGACGCATTGCCGATTTTCAGATGATCCAGGCTACGTTGGCTGATATGGCTGTCGACGTCGAGGCGGCGCGCCTGCTCGTCTATCGCGCTGCCTGGATGAAAGATGAAGGGTTACCGTCAACCAAGGAAACATCCATCGCCAAGTTATTTGCCACTGAGATCGCTGTAGAAGCTGCCTCCAACGCCGTCCTGATTCATGGTGCTCGAGGCTACTCCAGCGAGTATCCTGTTGAACGCTACTATCGGGACATCAAGGGGTTGCAGATCTATGAAGGAACCAGCCACATCCAGCGGCTGGTCATCGCCCGACAGCTGGTCCGCCGCGGCGAGTAGGGGCTGGCATTGACGGGGAGTGAGCAGTGGCTGGGACGGGAGGACCTGTGGGCAAGCTCTCCTTAACACTCGCCTGCGGAGCCTATGACCGTACCGAGGCTCTGTGGAACGGCGTCGTACAGCCGGAAGGGATTGACCTTACCTATCTTCCCATTCAGTCACCGCCTGAAAAGTTTGCCCGGATGGTGAAGCACCATGCCTTCGACCTGTCTGAGATGTCGGGCTCACTGTACCTCACCCAGAGACCCAAGGGTGAGTTTCCTTTCATTGCCCTGCCCATCTTTCCCTCCAAGATGTTCCGTCACGGATTTATCTTCGTCAATACGCATGCCAACATTAAAACCCCCAAGGACTTGGAGGGGAAGAAAGTGGGAGTGCCGGAGTATCGGCAAACCGCGGCCGTCTGGATAAGAGGTATTCTTCAACAAGAGTATGGTGTCTCGCTGAACGAGATCCACTGGTTTGAGGGGGGTATGAACGCCCCACGCCGACCGGACATTTTGGATCTCAAACCGGAGGGCCCGCTATCCTTGGAATTCATCCCCGAAGGTCAGACGCTCAACGAGATGCTGGAGAAGGGCGAGCTGGATGCCGCCATTGGTGCAAGAAAGCCTGCCTGCCTGGGTGTGGCCTCCCACGTGCAACGACTCTTCCCAAACTATCGGGAAATAGAACGTCACTACTACCGGAAGACAGGCATTTTCCCCATCATGCACACCGTGGTCATGAAAGAAAGCCTCTACAGGGAGAAGCCGTGGGTTGCCGGGAGCATGTACAAGGCCTTCGTGGAGGCCAGGGATTGGTGCCTTGATCAGATGCAATTCAGTGGCACCTCCCGCTACATGCTTCCCTGGTTGTTTCACGACGTGGAGGAGATGCAGGAGCTGTTTGGACCCGACCCGTGGTCCTACGGCCTGGAGGCCAATCGCACAGCTTTGGAAACGCTTGTGAACTATCTAGTGGAGCAGCGATTTCTGCCCGAGGCTGTATCGCTAGAGGAGATGTTCACCCCTATTTTCACCGCAAATGAGTAGCTTACTGTTCTGGTTCATAAATTCGGTCACGTATTGCCTCCGGCTATTTGTCAAACAAGGACTTGCATTTAGAAATAACGCAGATGGTACGCCTGGATGGGGCTGAAGGCAATGCCGAAGTAATAGTTTTGTGTGGATGAGGGCTTATGATCGGTGGAAATCCGTTTTGTCCCTACAAGTGGAGGTAAACCATGGCTACAAAGAAAACTCTCTGGCCTGTGACCACGGTAGCTATAGTCCTGGGAATGCTCGTTCTACCTGTTTTCCCACAGGATGAACCACCACCGACTACTGGGGATACCAGCGAGATATCGGATGCCATTGCCGAATTGATGAAAAGAGCTGAGCAGGGAGATGCGTCTGCCCAAGACAACCTAGGGAGTATGTATTACAACGGACGGGGCGTATCCCAGGACTACAAGGAAGCTCTACGGTGGTATCGGGCTGCGGCCGAGCAGGGAGATGCGACTGCTCAGTTCAACATGGGTGTCATCTATTACAACGGACAAGGCGTACCCCAGGACTACAAGGAAGCTATACGGTGGTATCGGGCTGCGGCCGAGCAGGGAGATGCGTCTGCCCAATATGGCCTGGGATTTATGTATTACAACGGACAGGGAGTGCCCCAAGACTATATTCAAGCACACATGTGGTACAACCTTGCAGCTTCAGACCTGACGGGTGACGACAGAGAAGTGGCTGTCAAGAATCGAGACTCGTTAGCCGAGAATATGACCTCTGAACAAATAGCCGAAGCCCAACGACTAGCCCGCGAGTGGAAGCCTAAGACTGGAAGCCAGTGAGTCTATCGTAGACCTTGTGACTCGATAAGCCTATTCAAGGAGCTCAAAATGAAGAGGCACATTCTGTGCCGTGCTGGGGCTGGAGTTTAAAAAAGAGGCCTTTACAGATGCCGTCGATTAGCGGCCGGAGGAAGGTTGTCGAATTCTTACTAGACTCCGGGCATGCCTTGGCGGCGCTGGTAATTAGAATCTCAAGAGTCAGAACGACATAGCACATCGGCTTAACTAAACAACTAAACTCTCCGGGGAACGCGTTCTGCCGCTCTGTCTCCTCTTGAACCTGTTCTAGCCGCTGGTTCCTAAACTCCCGCACCAGCTCCCGGCAACAGAGTCCGGTGAGATGCGGCAGTGAAGAGCAGCCGAGCCAGCCGATAAAGGCACTCAGGCCCAGAGCGACGTCAATAAATGGACTGTCTAAGCGCTCCCATTCTCCTGGAGTTGCGCACCTGGCTCTAACGTTATCGGCTATCCCGAGCGAGAAATCATCATTCTGTTCCTCTCCTATCATGGGGTCTCCCTATCTACCTTTTTGTCAGTTTTGTCAGTTCCTACCCTTTGGGGTAAAGACAAAATTCAAACCGGAATTGTCCTCCCGTTTTCCTCCCATTTTGGTTGGTAGCAGTGGGTAATTTTGGGTAAGTTCCGACCTGCGAAAACCGGAGCTAAGTAGTTGTTGTTGTTAGCTATTTTTACGATTTGGTAGGGCAGGGAACCGGGTCTACGAAAGCAAAGGTCACAGGTTCGAATCCTGTCGGGAGCGCCATTTGTTTACAATAAGTTACAGCTAATCTCTAGACGGTGAAAGCGGCACAAACAGGTCTTCTATCAACATCTGTCAACAACTCGGTGACATTCGGTTCAGACGCTCAAACTCTAACGGGGCTTGGTAACAGCTAGGAGAAGATGAGTTGAGCAAGGTTGAGAAAAGACTAGAAGCTAAATCTGACGAGTTACAGGAACGGATGGTGAAACGAGAAGAAATAGACGCATCCTTGACTGTTTCTCCTTTAAGGATGAGGATCTCCGCAAGGTCCTGGTGACAAGGATCAAAGAGAAGGGTCTAGGAAGAATGCTGATGAGTCTCTATTATTCATCAACTTATAGCGCTTTATGGTAGGTAGAATAGATGGGGCTGTTCTGCCTGCGATATTTAGCCTGAAATAGTCCTCACTCGCCCGTCGGCACCGCCACATACTGGAGGATAGAAGGCACGACATTGCCCGACGATGGCTGACTTGCCCTGCACCCACTTGAACCGTCGTGCCTGTTCCCGAGACCGTCATAGACCGCAGCACGTAACTTTTAAGTTAACGCTTATCGCGCTCCGCCCCTGACTCGGCCTCGGTGTCTACTGTTGTTGAGAAGGAGTCAAGAAACTTTGAGTGTTTACCACACCTCCAGGACATGGACCAGATCTAATGGACATCAAATTTGAGGCAGTGTATAAAAGATGGTCCCAACGCAACATTATCGAGTGTTTTGTAATGAATAGAAGAATGAGGGTATTGCCGAATGAGGTTAAATCTGTCGAATCGTGAATCACGAATTCTGAAAGGAGGCTGTTTATGCGCGGTCTGTTCTTATTTGTCGCGGGGATTCTGGTTGGACTGGCCGTCCAGGCTGCTATTGCCCAGAACCAGAACCGCGGGATCGTTGGCCTGAATCATGTGGGTATCAGCGTACCTAACCTTGACGAGGCAGTTGCGTACTACACGAAGACGATGGGATTTCCAGAGGCATTCCGGAACTTCGACGAGAAGGGACAGCCAACGCTGGTCTATGTCCAGATCAGCCGAAACACGTTCGTGGAGCTGCAACCCGCCAACGCGCAACGGCCACCCGGGATCAATCACTTCGGCGTGCACGTGGAGAACATGGGTTTGGCCACAGCGATGTTCAAGCAGCGGGGAGCCAACGTTGCTGAAACGCGCGTCAGCGGCACGAAGGCCATCCTGTCGAACATCATCGACCCGAATGGCGTCCGTATGGAGCTGGCCGAGCTCCCTCCCGAGTCGCTGCACCGACAGGCAATGGAGCGCTGGAAATAGTCGCCATCGTTCGGAAGTGGGTGGATGACGCGTTTCGAGAAGCACCCGCAGCGTATGGTTGTAATGCACTAGCGATACTGCTAGGCGCAACCACTTGGGAAGAGCGCTGTCTTAATTAATGGTGAAGCAGTAAAACAAGCCGTCGCCGCCCGAACTCCGCAAAGCTTCCGGGCTGCAGCCTCTGCTATCGTGCGCTGAATTCCAAGCCGCGCGGTCATGATGGCCGACCTTGGCTTTTCCTGCATCGCTGCTCGTCCAGTTCTGGCAGGT